>DATBWB010000061.1 GCA_036514995.1 Candidatus Acidiferrales bacterium | reverse complement strand
TCGGCCGCAGTTTTACTTTCGGACGACGGACGTGACGGGGGACGTGAAGCTGGCGGCGGGGGTGGAGATGGTGATGCCGGGGGACAACGTGACGGTGGACGTGCAGTTGATCACGCCGGTGGCGATGGACAAGGGGTTGCGGTTTGCGATCCGCGAAGGCGGGCACACCGTAGGAGCAGGAGCTGTAACCGAGATCGTGGAGTAGCTTGCGATGCGCGAAATCATCACGCTGCAATGCAGCGACTGCAAAAATCGAAATTACACGACGACCAAGAACCGCAAGAAAAATGCCGACCGCATGGAGTTGCGGAAATTTTGTCCGGCGTGCCGGAAGCATACCGCGCATAAGGAAGTGAAGTGAGCGGTTGAAGGGAGAGTGGCGAAGGGAGCGCCCTCCGGCTGGTTTCGGGGCAAAGGGGAGTAGGTTCAACGGTAGACCGCCGGTCTCCAAAACCGGATGTGGGGGTTCGAATCCCTCCTCCCCTGCCAATCCCGACGCCTGGGGATAGGCCGTGGGGGAAGGGGAAAGGCGGCGGGAAACCAAGCGATGGCCGACACGAAGGTGAAAGATATGTCGAATGCAGCGGGGGCGTTGTCCGGCTGGGTGGAAAAGCCCAAGGCCGGGCTGGGGCGAGTGCGCGAATTCTTCCACGATGTGCGGATGGAGTTGCGCCACGTGACCTGGCCGAGTTGGAACGACGTGCGTGCCACCACCCTCGTCGTCATCGTGACGGTCTTCTTCTTCGGACTCTACTTCTGGCTGGTGGACAACGGGGTGCAGCGCGCAGTCCAGTTTATTTTTGAGAAATTCAAGCCGTAAAGGGACGCGATGCCGAAACAGTGGTACATCGTTCATACCTACTCGGGATTTGAGAGGAAAGTGGCCGATTCGCTCAAAGGCCGGATCCAGGCCTTTGCGCTCGAAGACAAGATCGGCGATGTCATGATCCCCATCGAGAAGGTTGTCGAGATCCGGGGCGGGAAAAAGGTTGAGGCCAGCAAGATGTTCTATCCCGGCTACGTGCTGGTCGAGATGGAAATGGACGATTACACCTGGCATGTGGTGCGCAACACCCCGCGCGTGACCGGGTTCGTCGGGACGGGCCAGACGCCCACGCCGCTCAGCGAAGAGGAAGTGAACCAGATCTTGCATCGGGTGACGACGGCTGCCGACAAGCCGAAGCCGCGGCTGTCCTTTGAGCGCAACGAGCAGGTCAAGATCACTGACGGACCCTTCACCAATTTCAATGGAGCGGTGGAAGAGGTCAATCCCGAACGCAACACGCTCAAGGTGATGGTTACGATTTTCGGCCGGGCAACCCCGGTGGAACTCGATTTCTTGCAAGTGGAGAAGATTCTTTAGTCGGGATCCGGAAGGGTTTCGCTCGATAGAGACTTAAGACATGGCGAAGAAAATGGTAGCTCAGGTGCGCGTGCAGGTTGCTGCCGGGAAGGCCACTCCGGCTCCCCCCGTGGGACCCGCTCTCGGGCAGCACGGCATCAACATCATGGAGTTTTGCAAGCAGTTCAATGCCAGGACCTCGGCAAGAGATCAAGAGGGATTGATCATTCCGGCGGTCGTGACAATCTATAGCGATCGGTCGTTTACGTTCATCACCAAGACCCCGCCGGCGTCGGTGTTGCTCAAGCGCGCCGCCAATATCGCCAAGGGCTCGGGCGAGCCGAACAAGACCAAAGTGGGCACGGTCACGCTCAAGCAGGTAGAGGGGATCGCCAAGCTGAAGATGGCGGATCTGAATGCCACCAGGCTGGAGGCGGCCGTCTCCATGATCAAGGGCACCGCCCGGAACATGGGCATCGAGGTGGTGGAGTAGCCAAGCCGTTCCTGGGATCGTATGCGACGGCGAGGGCATGCATGCCGATGCATGTCGCCTTCGGTTGCGCGACCGGAAACAAACGCGGAGATCGTAAAATGCCTCACGCCGGAAAGAAATTCTTGAGCGCCAAAAAGCAGGTGGAGGCCCGGCCCTATCCACTCCTGGAAGCCACCGAGCTGCTCCAGAAGGTCAAGTACGTCAAGTTCGATGAGTCGGTGGACCTGGTGATGAACCTGAACGTGGACCCAAAGCACGCCGACCAAATGGTGCGCGGCACCGTTGTCCTGCCGCACGGCCTGGGAAAATCCAAGCGCGTGCTAGTCATTGCTTCCGGCGAAAAGGTCCATGAAGCCGAGCAGGCTGGCGCCGACCACGTTGGTGGCGAAGAGATGGTCCAGAAGATCCAGGAAGGCTGGACGGAATACGAAGCGGTCATCGCCACCCCGGACATGATGAAGGCGGTGGGCCGTCTCGGCAAGGTGCTTGGCCCGCGCGGGCTGATGCCAAATCCCAAAACGGGAACCGTCACGTTTGAAGTGGCCAAGGCGGTGAAGGAAATCAAAGCCGGCAAGGTCGAGTTCCGCGTGGACAAGGCGGGCATTATCCATGCTCCGGTCGGCAAGCTGTCTTTTGCGGCCAACCAATTGGCGGAGAACGCGCAGACGTTGATTGCGGCGGTGGTGAAAGCGAAGCCGTCGGCGGCCAAAGGCCGCTATGTGAAACGGATCACGCTCACTTCCACGATGGGCCCGGGGATTCCGATTGACCTGGCCATTGCGGAGGCCGCCGCAACCTCTGCGGCCTAGCTGGGTGCTCGAAAAAGCCCGGCGGCCCGCCCGAGCGTTGCCGACGCGGGGCTCATCGACAAGCGGGACAAGGAAGAGAGACGTGGTCAAGAAACGGGCAGAAAAGAAAACCGAAGTGGAGAAGCTCAATGCCGAACTGCTGCAGACCTCGAGCTTGATCCTGTCTTCTTTCCAGGGGCTGAAGGTTTCGCAGGACAACGACCTGCGGCGAGCCATTGAAAAGGTTGGCGGGAGATACCGCGTCGTGAAAAACACGCTCGTCGAGCGCGCTGCCAGGGGAACAGCCGCGGCGGATTTGCTGAAAGGCCTGACCGGCACCAATTCGATTGCCTACACGCAGGCCGACGCGGTGCAACTGGCGAAGGCGTTGACGAAGTATGCCAGGGATAACCCGGCTTTTTCTTTTAAGGCAGGCTTGATCGAAGGTCGTGTGGTCTCGCTCCAGGAGATTCAGCAACTGGCGACCCTGCCCAGCCGGGAAGAGTTGATGGCCAAGCTGCTCTACCTGATCAGCTCGCCGGCCCGGCGGCTGGCGGGTGCCCTTCAGGGGGTGAGTCGCAATCTGGCAGTGGTCGTTAAGCAGGCGGTGGAAGAAAAGAAATTTGCCGGCTAGCCCGGTGCGATAGGGAGTCCGAAACCCGTAGGCCAGCCCCGAAAAAATCGGGGCCGAACGACCAAGAGCTCTTGAGAATTCAGAAGGAGGATGCAATCGCAATGGCAGACAAAGTGAACAAGCTGCGCGACGAGATCAAGGGCCTGACCCTGCTCGAGGCAGCGGAATTGGTCAAAGGACTGGAGGAGGATCTTGGGGTGTCGGCAGCCGCCGCTGCCCCGGTGGTCTTGACCGGCGCGGCTGCTGGCGCAGCGGCTGCTCCCGCGGAAGAGCAGACCGAATTCTCAGTCGTACTTTCCGAAGTAGGCCCGAACAAGATCAACGTGATCAAGGCGGTCCGCGAAGTCACCAGCCTGGGCCTTAAAGAGGCCAAGGATCTCGTGGAAGGCGCGCCCAAGCCGGTCAAAGAGGGCATTAACAAAGACGAAGCGGCAGCCATCAAGAAGAAGTTCGAGGACGTCGGCGCAAAGGTCGAGATTAAGTAAGAAGCTCGGTTGCAAACGGCTGGAGTTCCATCCCGAAGCTTTATCGTCCCGATTCCGTCGGGGAGGCTCTGGTGTGCCCTGCCCGGCGGACGAGGCCTGCTTCCAAGGGAGACGCCTTCTGAACTTTTTTGGCTTGCGCCGGAGCCGCCTCGGGCGGATCGGTGTTTCCGTGCGCAAGGCGAGGCTTTTTTTCCGAAACGTTTTGATCCGAAAGTGAGGTAGTCGGCATGGCGGACCTAAAGAACCAGCACAGGGAACGCGAACGGATCGATTTTTCGAAAATCCAAACGACGATCCAGATTCCGAACCTGATCGAAGTCCAGAAAAAGTCCTACCAGCGTTTCCTGCAAATGGAGTTTTTGCCGAACGAGCGCGAAGACACCGGCTTGCAGTCGGTCTTCAGCTCGGTGTTTCCCATCCAGGATTTCCGCGGGCTGTCTCAGCTCGACTTTGTGGACTATGCCATTGGCAACTGGGAATGCAAGTGCGGCAACCTGAAGGGGCTGCATCACCTGCGCGCCACCTGCCGAAATTGCGGCGCGACGGTCATCACCAACCCCTATCGCACCGGCGACGTCCTTTGCTCGAAGTGCGGCACCTTCAACAAGAACGTCGTCACCTTTTGCAACAAGTGCGGCGACCCGGTCGGGTTGCAGTTGAAATACGACGTCAACGAGTGCCAGGAGCGCAGCATGACCTATTCCGCGCCCTTGAAGGTCACTATCCGATTGACGATCTACGAAAAAGACCCCGACACCGGCGCCAAAACCATCCGCGACATCAAAGAGCAGGAGGTCTTCTTCGGCGAAATCCCGCTGATGACCGATAACGGCACGTTCATCATCAACGGCACCGAGCGAGTCATTGTCAGCCAGCTTCATCGCTCTCCGGGGGTCTTCTACGACTCGGCCAACAAGAAGACTTATTTCCTGGGCAAGATGATCCCCTATCGCGGCTCGTGGGTGGAATTTGAGTACGACAACAAGAACCTGCTCTACGTCCGCATCGATCGCAAGCGAAAGTTTGTGGGCACCGTCTTCCTGCGGGCGCTCGGACTCAAGTCGAACGAGGAAATTCTGCGAGCCTTCTATCAGGTGGAGCGCATCACCATGGAAGGCCGCAAGTTCTACTGGAACCTTTCTGAGGGCCTGGTCGGCCAGAAGCTGGCGCATGACATCAAGCATCCGCGCACCGGCGAGCTGCTTGTCCACGCCCACAAGCGCATCACCCCGCAGCTTTACAAAGAATTGCTCAAGGCCCACGTCCAGCGGGTGGAAGTCACCCCGGTCGATTTGCAAGGCGCGTTCACGGTGGCGGACATCATTAACCGCCAGACCGGCGAAGTGCTGATTGAGTCCAACCTGGAACTGGACGGCGACAAACTCGCCACCCTCCTGGATGCCGCCATTCCTGAAGTGGACGTCTTCTTCCCGGAGCGGGACGATATCGGCGTGGTTCTGAGCCAGACGCTCAAGAAGGATTCCATCCGCACGCCGCAGGAAGCGCTCGTCGAAATCTACCGGAAGCTTCGGCCGGGCGATCCGCCCACTCTGGAGACCGCGACCTCTCTCTTCCATGGGATGTTTTTTGACGCGCGCAAATACGACTTTTCCAAGGTGGGTCGCCTGAAGTTCAACATCAAGCTGGGCACGGAAAGGCCCCTCGACAAGCGCACCCTGGAGCCGAGCGATTTTTACGCCGCCATCAAATACCTTTTCAAGCTGCGCAAAAACATCGGCACCACCGACGATATCGACCACCTGGGAAACCGCCGCGTGCGCGCGGTCGGCGAGCTGCTGGAAAACCAGTTCCGCATCGGCCTGGTGCGCATGGAGCGCGCCATCAAGGAGAAGATGTCCGTTTTCCAGGAGATGTCCACCGCCATGCCGCACGACCTGGTCAACGCCAAGCCGGTGATGGCGGCGATCCGGGAGTTCTTTGGCAGTTCGCAGCTCAGTCAATTCATGGATCAGACGAATCCGCTGTCCGAGATCACCCACAAGCGGCGTCTCTCGGCGCTGGGGCCCGGCGGTCTGTCCCGCGAGCGCGCCGGATTCGAGGTGCGCGACGTTCACCCCACGCATTATGGCCGCATTTGTCCGATTGAGACTCCAGAAGGCCCGAACATCGGCTTGATCAGCTCGCTCTCCTGCTACGCCCGCATCAATGAGTTCGGCTTCATCGAGAGTCCCTACCGCAAGGTGCGCGAGGGGCGGATGATCGACTACGTCATGGTCACGAATGCCGGCGGGAGCGAATTCCGCGTCGGCGAAATTGTGGAGCGGCAAAAGGTCGAAGAGCTGAACAAGGTTCTGGGCAAGCGCAGCCAGATTGAATTCCAACCGCATTGCTTCTACCTCTCGGCATGGGACGAGGACCGCTACGTCATCGCCCAGGCCAATATCCCGCTCGACGATCGCGGCCGGATCATCCCTGAGCTGGTGAACGCTCGTCAGGCCGGCAATTTTGTGCTCAAGCAGCGCGAAGAGATTGACTACATCGACGTCTCGCCCAAGCAACTGATCAGCGTTGCCGCAAGCCTGATTCCCTTCCTCGAAAACGATGACGCCAACCGCGCCCTGATGGGATCGAACATGCAGCGCCAGTCGGTTCCGTTGCTCCGGGCGGAATCGCCGCTTGTCGGCACGGGCATGGAAGCCGTGACCGCTCGCGACTCAGGCGCGGTGGTGGTCTGCAAGCGCAGCGGCATTGTCGACAACATCGATTCCGAGCGCATCATTGTCCGCGTCGAGGGCGATCATTCTGGAGTCCTGTCGCGCGAAGTGGGCGCCGATATCTACCAGCTCATCAAATTCAAGCGTTCCAACCAGAACACCTGCATCAACCAGAAGCCGCTCGTCCACAAGGGACAGAAGGTGGTGCAAGGGCAGGTGCTGGCCGACGGGCCGTGTACTGATCGCGGCGAGCTGGCGCTGGGCCGCAACGTGCTGGTCGCCTTCATGCCCTGGCGCGGCTATAACTTTGAAGACGCCGTGCTGGTCAGCGAGAAGCTGGTGCGCGAGGATTACTACACCTCGCTCCACATCGAGGAGTTTGAGATCGAAGCGCGCGATACCAAGCTCGGCCCCGAAGATGTCACCCGCGACATCCCCAACATCAACGAGAGCTTCTTGCGGAACCTGGACGAGAGCGGCGTTATCCGCATCGGCGCCAACATCAAGCCGGGCGACATCCTGGTGGGCAAGGTCACCCCCAAGGGGGAAACCCAGCTCACCCCGGAGGAGAAGCTACTTCGCGCTATCTTCGGGGAAAAAGCCGGGGACGTTCGCGACGCTTCCCTCTTTTGCCCCCCGGGCATCGAAGGCACGGTGGTGGACGTCAAGATCTTTTGCCGCAAGGGCCAGGACAAAGACGAGCGCCATAAGGCCATTGAAGCAGCCCAGGTGGCCAAGCTGGAGAAGAACCTCGAAGACGAAATCCGCATCTTGACTGACGAGCGCTTGAAGCGGCTCACCGTTCTGCTCGGCGACCAGGAACTGATCACCGACTTGCACGATGAGAAGACGAACAAGCGCTTGCTGACCAAGGGCACCATCCTCACCCGCGAAATCATTGAGAAAATTAATACCCGCAACCTCAAGCGCATGAGGATGAAATCGAAAGACCTGGAGATCCTCGAGAAGATTGATGAGATTGAGGAAATGACCTCGCGGCAGATTGACGTTCTGCGGAAAATCACCGAGGAGAAGGTGGGCAAGCTCAAGAAGGGCGACGAGCTGCCGCCGGGCGTCATCAAGCTGGTGAAGGTGTACATCGCCATGAAGCGCAAGCTCTCGGTCGGCGACAAGATGGCGGGCCGCCACGGCAACAAGGGCGTCATCGCCAAGATTGTGCCGGAAGAGGAGATGCCCTACTTGCCCGATGGTACGGCCGTCGAAATCGTGCTCAATCCGCTGGGCGTGCCCTCACGCATGAACGTCGGCCAGATTCTGGAAACGCACCTCGGGTGGGCGTCCAAGGAATTGGGCCGCGCCGTGGCCGCGCTGCTTTCTGAGAAAGGCCGCACCGAAGCCCTGCGCAAGCGGCTTAAGGAATGGTTTGCGGAAAGCTCGCTCGCCGACCGGCTCGCCGAGATGACCGACGACGAGATGGTCGAACTGGCGCAGGGCATGACAGGCGGGGTTCCTTTCTCGACGCCGGTCTTCGACGGGGCGCGCGAGAGCGAAATCAAGAAGATGCTGCGGCTGGCCGGGTTGCCCGATTCCGGCAAGACGCTCCTCTACGATGGCATGACAGGTGAGGCCTTTGCTGAGCCCATCACCGTCGGCTATATCTACATGCTCAAGCTGTCGCATCTGGTGGATGACAAGATCCACGCCCGCTCGATCGGCCCCTATTCGCTCATCACCCAGCAACCCCTGGGAGGCAAGGCGCAGTTCGGCGGCCAGCGCTTTGGCGAAATGGAAGTCTGGGCGCTCGAAGCTTACGGGGCTGCCCACATCTTGCAGGAGTTGCTCACCGCCAAATCGGACGACGTCTATGGCCGCGCCAAAATCTACGAGGCGATCGTGAAAGGCGAACCGGTCATGGAGCCGGGCGTGCCCGAATCGTTTAATGTGCTGGTTCGCGAATTGCAATCGCTTTGTCTGGACGTGGAATTGATGAAGCGCCAGAAGCAACTGGCCGAGAAAGAGTAACGAGTTTCTTTCCGCCTCTGGCGGATGGGTTCCCTGAAGGAGGGTAAGACCTTGTATCGCAGCAGTCCTTACGATCGTGTCAGTCTGGTCGCCGATTTCGACTCCATTCGCATTAGCTTGGCCTCGCCGGAAAAAATCCGGTCGTGGTCGCACGGCGAGGTCACCAAGCCGGAAACCATCAACTACCGGACCTTCAAGCCGGAGCGCGGCGGACTTTTTTGTGCCAAGATTTTTGGCCCGGTGACCGACTGGGAATGCTTGTGCGGAAAATACAAGCGGATGAAGCATCGCGGGGTAATTTGCGACAAGTGCGGCGTGGAAGTGACCCTGAGCAAGGTGCGCCGCGAGCGCCTCGCCCACATCGAGCTGGCCGCGCCCTGCTCGCACGTCTGGTTCTTCAAGGGCCTGCCCAGCCGCATCGGCCATCTGCTGGACATCACCCTGCGCGAGCTCGAACGGGTGCTCTACTTTGAGGGCTACGTCGTCGTCGATCCGGGCGAGGTTCCGGGAATCAAAAAGAAGGAGACCCTCTCGGAGGAAAAGTACCGCGAGCTTCAAAAGGAATATCCCGGAAAGTTTCAAGCCGGGATGGGCGCCGAGGCCATCAAGGAATTGCTGAAGCGCGTGGACGTGGATGAGCTGAGCGAAGAGCTGCGCGCCAAGATGCGCAAGGACCCCTCCCTCCAGAAGCGCATCAAATACGCCAAGCGCCTGAAAGTGGTCGAGTCCTTCCGCAAGTCGGGCAACAAGCCGGAGTGGATGATCCTGGATGTGCTTCCCGTGCTGCCGCCGGAATTGCGCCCGCTGGTGCCGCTCGATGGCGGCAGATTTGCCACTTCTGACCTGAACGACCTTTATCGCCGGGTGATCAACCGCAACAACCGCCTGAAGAAGCTGATGGAGCTGCACGCCCCCGACGTGATTGTCCGCAATGAAAAGCGCATGCTCCAGGAAGCGGTGGACGCGCTGTTCGATAACGGCCGGCGCGGCCGCGTCCTGCGTGGCGCCAACAACCGCCCCCTCAAGTCGCTCTCCGACACGCTCAAGGGCAAGCAGGGCCGTTTCCGCCAGAACTTGCTGGGCAAGCGGGTGGACTACTCCGGTCGCTCCGTCATTGTGGTCGGTCCGGAATTGAAGCTAAACCAGTGCGGCTTGCCCAAGAAAATGGCGCTCGAATTGTTCAAGCCGTTCATTTATCACCGGCTCGAGCAATCCGGCCACTGCACCACCATCAAGCAGGCCAAGGAGTTGGTCGAGCAGCAGGAAGCGGTCGTTTGGGACATCCTGGAAGAGGTGATCAAGGATCACCCGGTCTTGCTGAACCGGGCGCCGACCTTGCACCGGCTTGGCATCCAGGCGTTTGAGCCCGTGCTGGTGGAAGGCAAGGCGATTCGCATTCACCCGCTGGTCTGCACCGCCTTCAATGCCGACTTCGATGGCGACCAAATGGCGGTGCACATCCCGCTCTCCCCGGAAGCGCAGGTGGAGGCGTCCGTCTTGATGCTCAGCTCGCGCAACATCCTCTCGCCGGCCAACGGCGGCCCGCTGGCGGTGCCCTCTCAAGACATGGTCCTCGGCATCTATTACCTCACCCGCTCCAAGCCCGGCACCAAGGGCGAGGGTCGAGCCTTCGGTGCGGTGGAAGAAGTGCTCCTTGCCCTTGACTCTGGCGAGGTGGAACTTCTTACCCCTATCCGTCTGCGTTATACCGGCCCGGTGATTGACCTGACCACCGCCTATGACGATCAGGACGTCATGCACACCGAGGCCATCACCAAGACGTCTCAGTTCATCAACACGAGCGTTGGCCGCGTGATTTTCAACGACCACCTCCCGGCAGGCTTCCCCTTCATCAACGGCTTGCTCAAGAAGAAGGGCGTGCAGAACCTCATCCAGTATTGCTATTTGCAATTGGGCCTGGAGCGCACCGTCGAGTTGCTCGATCAGCTCAAGGATCTGGGTTTCCTCTATGCCACCAAGGCCGGGATCTCGATCGGCATTGACGACCTGCTCATCCCGGCGAACAAACAGGCGCTGGTGGAAGCGGCTGAGAAGGAGGTTGTGGATGTCCAGCAGCAGTATCTCGACGGCGCTATCACGAACGGCGAACGCTATAACAAGGTAATCGCGATCTGGTCGGACGTGACCGAACGCGTGGCCGACGAAATGTTCAAGGCACTCGAGGAGAGCGACAAGCGCGGCCAGATCAACCCCATTTACATCATGGCCGACTCCGGCGCGCGTGGCTCCAAGCAGCAGTTACGCCAGCTTTCCGGCATGCGGGGCCTGATGGCCAAGCCTTCTGGTGAAATCATCGAAACCCCGATTACCTCCAACTTTCGCGAGGGCCTGACCGTGCTGCAGTACTTCATTTCGACGCACGGCGCTCGCAAGGGTTTGGCCGATACGGCGCTCAAGACGGCCGATTCGGGCTACCTGACGCGGCGGCTGGTGGACGTTGCTCAGGACGTGATCATCAGTGAATTTGATTGCCGCACCCTCGACGGTATTGTCGTCACCCCCATCGTGGAGGTGGGCGAGGTGGTGGAGCCGTTGCGCGATCGGATCGTCGGCCGCGTCTCCCTCGAGAAGATCAAAGACTATGAGGGCAACGTCATTGTCGAGGTCAACCAGGAGATCACCGAAGAGCTGGCCAACGCCATCCAGGCGGCTGGCATCGAGGAAGTCAAAATCCGTTCGGTGCTCACCTGCGAGTCGCGGCGCGGCGTTTGCGCGCGGTGCTATGGCCGCAACCTGGCCACCGGTCGCATGGTCGAGCTGGGCGAGGCCACCGGGGTCATCGCCGCCCAGTCGATCGGCGAGCCCGGCACCCAGCTCACCATGCGTACCTTCCATATCGGCGGCACCGCCACCCGCATCACCGAGCAAACCAAGCTCGAGGCTAAGAACAACGGCTTCGTCAAGTTTGTCAATCTCTCGGTAGTCGAGGGAAGGCAGGGCGACCTCGTGGTCATGAACCGCACCGGTTCCATCGCGGTGGTGGACGAGAAGAACCGCGAAAAGGAACGCTATGCGGTGGTCTACGGGGCGAAACTGAAGGTCGTCGATGGCCAGCCGGTCACCCTTGGCCTGACCCTGGTCGAATGGGACCCCTACACCTTCTCCATCCTGACGGAGTCGGGTGGCATCGTCCAGTTCAAGGATTTGCAACTCGGGGTGACCATCGATGAGCAGGTGGATGAAGTCACCGGCTTGTCGCAGCTCGTCGTCCAGGTTCCGGCGGGCGATGAAAAGCACCAACCCCAAATCATCGTGCGCTCCGACAAAGGCCGCACCCTGAGAAAATACCTGATCCCCTCGCGCGCTCACTTGATGGTGAATGACGGCGACGAGGCTTACCCCGGCGATGTGCTGGCCAAGATCCCTCGCGAAACCACCAAGACGAAAGACATCACCGGCGGTTTGCCGCGTGTGGTCGAGCTGTTCGAGGCGCGCAAACCCAAAGACCCGGCCGTCATCAGCGAGATTGACGGTGTGGTCCGCTACGGCGAGGTCGCCAAGGGCTACCGCAAGGTTTACGTCACCGCCGACAACGGAACGGAAAAAGAATATTCCATCCCGCGCGGTGTCCACATCAACGTCCAGGAAGGCGAGCGCGTGCGCGCGGGCGAGCCGCTCATGGACGGGCCGCTCAACCCGCACGACCTCCTCGCCGTCCTGGGAGAGAAATTCACCCAGGCCTACCTGGTCAACTCCATCCAGGAGGTCTATCGTCTCCAGGGCGTGAACATCAACGACAAGCACATCGAAGTGATCGTCCGGCAGATGATGCGCTGGGTGAAGATCGAAGAGGTCAACGACACCCAATTCCTGCTGGAGGAGCAGGTGGACAAGTTCCGTTTCACCGAGGACAACGAGCGCGTCAAGAGCGAGGGTGGAAAGCCCGCCGTCGGCCGGCCGCTGCTCCTGGGCATCACCAAGGCGTCGCTTTCCACAGAATCCTTCATCTCGGCGGCCTCCTTCCAGGAGACCACCCGCGTGCTCACCGAAGCCGCCATCAGCGGCAAGGTGGACTACCTGCGCGGGCTCAAGGAAAACGTGATCATGGGCCGGCTCATCCCGGCGGGCACCGGCCTCGAGCATTACCGCAACATGAAGCTCGTGACCGAAGCCCAGGTTGAGGAACAGCCTCCGGCCGAGCCCCTGACGCCGGAGGAAGCGGCTGCCCTCGAGTTCCTCCGCAAGGATGAACAAGCTCAAGCCTAGTCCACGATGCCGAATCGCCTAGGCTGGTCCGGACAGCGCCGCTGGGCGCTGTCCGGACCGTTTTCTTTTTGCCATCCACTTTTTGTTGCCTTTCTGTTGCCAATGCCTCGTCGCTTGGGCTAGATTGGATGTTACCTTCCGGAGTCCTTCGGTGAATTGCTTCCGTTGCGGTGAAACCTTCAAGCTGATCGGAGAGAAGCTCGCTCCTTCAGCCGCCTGCGAGCGTTGCCGCTCGCCGGTTCACGTTTGCAAGAATTGCCGTTTCTTTGATCCGGCGGTCAAGAAGGAATGCCGCGAGCCGAAGGCCGAGTGGCAGCGCTACAAGGATCGGGCCAACTCCTGCGATTATTTTGAGCCGCGCGAGTCCGTTGACCTCACCCGCAAATCGGGCGCCGCTGTCTCGGCCGATGACGCGCGAAAGAAGTTCGATCAGCTTTTCAAGAAATAGTTCCAGTTGGGTTCCCTTCTCCACAAGCAGGCGAGGAGTACCCTTCGCCGAAGGCCCGGGGCTGGTTTTTTGCTTCGATCGGCGGGCCGGCGGCATCCTCTTGCACGGCCGCGCGGCCGGTTGCTCCATCCATGGGTTTCGTGTAAACTTTCCGTTTGCTTTTGAGCCGCCAGACCTCGCCGTGCGGAGAGCGAATCCTCGACAGGCCCTGAACCGTTCTGGTTCAGGGCGGGGAGGAGATTTGATGAAACAAGGCATTCATCCCGATTATCACGAAGTCCTGGTCACCTGCGCCTGCGGGAATCAGTTCAAGACGCGCTCCACGCACAAGAGCGACATCCACATTGAAATCTGCTCGAACTGCCATCCCTATTTCACCGGCAAGCAAAAGCTCGTGGACACGGCCGGCCGCATCGAACGCTTCCGGCGCAAATACGAAAAAGTCAAAAAGTAGCGGCCGGCTTCAGCCGGGCAGCTTTTAGCGGGGCACTGTCCGATTCCACGAGCTACCTGCTGGCCGGAAGGCCGCCGCTACGTAGCGTCCTGCATGATGGTTGGCACGGAGATTTCCTGCGCTTCCACGCACGCTTTCATATAGAATG
>DATBWB010000060.1 GCA_036514995.1 Candidatus Acidiferrales bacterium | reverse complement strand
GTCGGCTCCACCGACGCCGCCATTGCCATGGCCACCGGCAAGAGCTGGTTCCGCGTCCCGGCCACCATCCGCATTGAAATCACCGGCAGACTGCCGCACGGCTGCTACGCCAAAGATGTGGTGCTGATGGTGGCCAAAGACATGGGCCCCGACGGCGGCAACTATCGCGTGCTCGAATACGCCGGAGAAGTGGTCGAGGGATTCAACATCCCCTCCCGGCTGACGCTGACCAATATGTCGGCCGAGATGGGCGCCAAGACCGCGATCGTCGCTCCCGACGCACACACCAAGGCTTACCTCAAAGAAAATGACCGCGACTATGAGTTTGAATTCATCCGCAGCGACCCCGATGCCAAATACGAGCGCGTCGAGAAATACAGCGTCAACAACCTGACGCCGCAGATCGCTTGCCCGCCGGACATTGACAATGTCTATCCGGTGAGCGAAATCCAGGCCCAAAAGGTGAAGGTGAACCAGGTCTTCATCGGCTCCTGCACCAACTGCCGCATTGAAGACCTGGAAATCACCGCCCAGATTTGGCGCGGGCGAAAGCTCAAGCCGAACCTTCGCGCCATCATCACTCCGGCGTCGCGGAAAGTCTGGCAACAGGCGCTCGACCGCGGGCTCCTGACGTTCTTCAACCAGATGGGCGCGATGATTACGACCCCTGGCTGCGGCCCTTGTCTGGGGCGCCACGGCGGGGTGCTCTACGACAACGAAGTCTGCGTTTCCACCTCGAACCGCAACTTTGAAGGCCGCATGGGCTCGCCCAAGGCAAAGATCTATCTGGCCAGCCCGGCAACAGCAGCCGCCACGGCATTGACCGGAACCATTACCGATCCCAGGGAATTCCTGTAGCAACGTTCCGGGTGCCGGGTGGTGAGTGCCGAGTTTCGAGTTTCGGTTTTCGTTTTTCGATTTTTCCGATTTTCGATTTTCGGTTTTCGAGTTTTAGGTGCTGAGTTTCGCTTTTCGGGTACTAATGAGGAGATGCTTTCATGAACTGGCTTTTCGCTGACAACATCAACACGGACTTGATTACCCCGGGGCGCTACAACATC
Source organism: Candidatus Acidiferrales bacterium (assembly GCA_036514995.1). Lineage (NCBI taxonomy): Bacteria > Pseudomonadati > Acidobacteriota > Terriglobia > Candidatus Acidiferrales > Candidatus Acidiferrales bacterium. Next base: position 10,720 of record DATBWB010000060.1, on the reverse strand, counting down.
ACGACCGATGTGAACGAGCTGGCCAAGGTCGCCTTCATCGAGTACCGGCCTGACTTCTGCAAGAACGCCAAGGCGGGAGATTTCATCTTGGCGGGAGAGAACTTCGGCTGCGGCAGCTCGCGCGAAACCGCCGCCATGGCTCTGCGCGCCCGCGGCATCACCGCCGTTGTCGCCAAATCGTTTGCCCGGATTTTTTACCGCAACTCGATCAACCTGGGCTTGATGCTGGTCATCGCCGATACAACCGGTATCGAGGAAAACGACCAGCTCGAACTTGACATCAAAGGCCAGGTCATCCGCAATAAAACCAAAGGAACAACGATCAGTGGCAGCATTCCCGGCATGATGGTCCGGCTCTACGAAGAAGGCGGGATCATCCCCTACCTCAAAAAGCACGGCTTGGATGCGTTGAAAGACCTGGAGAAGTTCTAGGGCGGTTCCGTGTTGGCAAGCTACACGTAGCGCACGCCTCCAGGCGGGCATTTCCTGCTCGGACAAAACCTATGTGCCGGTCTGGAGACCGGCGCTACATCGAACCCTACGGCAGGTTTCTTTCCGGTGGGCCGTCGTATTCAAAATCCCCGGGGTGGATCTGGCGCATAGGCTTTTCCCGCTGCTGTTCTTCCCAGGCTTGAATGGTGACGCCAACGACGCGCGAGATGATAAAAAGCGGATTGCCCAGCTCAACCGGAAATCCAATCTCGCACAGGCAAGCGGCCATGGTGCCGTCAATGTTGATCGGCATAGGCCGCTTCACTTGCTTTTCGAGCGCCCGCCGGAGCGCTTCCATCGCCTCGATATAAATTTCCTGGATGGGACACTGGCGAGCCAGCGCAAAAAGTGTTTTCGTGCGCGGATCTTCCGTGTGGAAGCGGTGGCCGAGGCCGGGGGCGCGCTCGTTGCGGGCTTTGAGTTCCTCCAGGTATTCGCCGGCGACCTCATCGAGCGATTTCCCCGTCTTCTCGTGGCGCTCGACCACCGCGCGGATCATGGCCATCGAATCGCCCACCGCCGCGCCGTGATACTTGTTGAAGGCAAGCACGCCGGCGGCGATGGCGGCGTTGAGCGGCGCGCCGGTCGAAGCCACCGTGCGTCCGGCAAGCACCGAGGGCGGCGAAGCGCCGTGGTCCATCGAACCGATCATCATCGCGTTCAAAAGCTTTTCCACCTCGGCCGTGGGCACGTTCCCCGTCCAGAGAAGATATACCGCGCCGGCAAAGCTCAGTTTTCCCATCACCTGCTGCACCGGATAGCCGCGAATCAGGATTTTGTTCGGTTCGACGTGCGACATGCCCGTCTTCCAGTGGTGTTGTTCGGACATTGGTAGCTCCTTCGAGCAGGAAAATGGAAAATAGAAATTAGAAAAGAGGAATCATCCCCCAAATGGCGCTGTTCAGCAAAATCCAAAAGGCAATGCTATTGCGGCATCTCGAGCGCTTCTTTGACCATTCGGGGAATATCCCGCAGTGTGTATGCGATGCGGACTCCGGCAGCAGCCAGCGCGGCGATCTTCCCCTCGTAAGTGCCGCGGCCTTTCATCACCAGCGCCCCGGCATGACCAAAGCGAAAGCCCGGGAGCGCGTTCTTGCCGGCCACAAACGCAACCACCGGCTTGGTGCATCCGCCGGACTTGATGAACTGGGCGGCTTCTTCCTCGTAGCTCGTCCCGATTTCGCCGAACATCACCATGGCTTTCGTCTCCGGGTCTTTCTCAAAAAGCTTGAGCGCCTTTTTGAAGGGTGTTCCGATGATGGCGTCGCCGCCGCAGCCAAAGCCGGTTGTCTGGCCGAGACCGGAGCGCGAAAGATAGTAGGCGATGGTCGAGGTCATGCCGCCGCTGCGCGAGACCAAACCCACCGGACCGGGCGTAAAAATTTCACTCACATAATCGCGCGCGCCGCCAAGGCCGCCCAGGCGGAACTTTCCCGGGCTGACGATTCCGGGCGTGTTCGGGCCGACAATCGTCACGCCGAGTCTCTCAGCATAGGCCATCATCTCCATTTCGTCATGAATTGGCACGCGTTCGGCATAAATGAAAACGTTCTTGATGCCGGCGTCGATGGCTTCATAGACAGCGTCTTTCACGAAAGCCGCCGGGACGTTGATCGAGGACCAATCCACCCGGTGATCTCGGACAAGCTCCGCGACGGTGTCATAAACGGGCACGCCCTGGACGTCCTGTCCCCCTTTGCCGGGCGTGACGCCGGCGACGGGCGGCGAGCCGAATTCCTGCATGCGGGTGACAAAGCGGATCCCGGACTCGCCGGTGATGCCTTGAATGATAGCTTTCGTTTTTTCGTTGACCAAAATGGCCATGGTAGCAGAGCGATCAGCCGGCCAAGCCCGGCGTTCACGGCGGGTCGGCATACGGTCCCGAGCTCAAACCATCAAGAACCCCGAGCAGGGACCGGCGCTTCCATCAAAGCCTTCAGGCGCTCCACGCACTCTTCCACGAACGTCTCGCGGGGAAACGATTCGACCACGCCGCCGGCTTTCAGGATAGCGAGCGCTTCTCGGTCGCGGTTGCCGGCGAGCCGCACCACAAAAGGGATCGCCGGTTTCAATTCCGCGAATGCCTTGACGATTCCTTCCGCCGTGACGGTGAGGTCCTGCGTCACCACGCCGCTCAGGAAGAGAAACCCCTTGATGTCCGGAATGCCGAGCGTGAGCTTCACCGCTTCATACACTTTTGCGGCCGGCGGAGAGCCGGAGCAATCGCAAAAATCGGCTGGCTTGAGGCCGTACTCGGAAAGAATATCGAGCAGCGTCAGGCTGAAGCCGGAACCGACGGAGACCACGCCCACGGTGCCGTCCTCATACAAATCCTGATAGTGGACGACGCCGCGGTAATCTCTCTTGTCAATCTGCTGCGCGGCCAGCTCGCGCGGCGTCGGCGGCCGCGGTCGCTCCTCTTCCATCTCGATGCCCAGCTCTTTCAAAACGGGCAGGCGGAAGGCAGCATCCTCGTCAATCTGGACGATAGCATCGGCCGCGACCACGTCACCCTTTTCCGTGAGGACGAGCGGATTGATCTCAAGCAGCCGCGCCTCATATTGTCGAAAAGCCTTGTACAGAGCAAAAAGCGCCTGCCCCACCTTGGCGACCGCGGCGCCTTCGAGGCCCATGGCGCGGGCGAGCTTTCTCCCCTGAAAGGGAAGAAACGGCTCCAGCGGCGAGTGGTTCGAGCGGACGACTTCTTCGGGCGAGCTTCGAAACACTTCTTCAATGTCACCGCCGCCGCAAGTGGAGGCAAGGAAGAGAATGTCCTGCCGGTGGGGATCGATCATGACCGCGGCGTAAAGCTCGCGGGCGATGCTCAGCTTTTCCTCGACCAACACTTCGCACACGGTTTCGAGGCCAAACACTTTGCCCAAGAGACAGGCGGCTGCTTCCCGCGCTTTGGCCGGCGAATCGGCAAAAACAATGCCGCCCTTCTTGCCGCGCCCGGGAGCAAGAATTTGCGCCTTGATGACGACCGTACCGCCCAAGGCTTCCGCGGCGGCAGCGGCCTCATCCGGCGTTCGCGCCCGCCTGCCCCTCGGGACGGCCAGGCCAACGCGTTTGAACAGTTCTTTTCCGAGTGCTTCCACCAATCTCATGGGCGAGTCCCTACCGAATGCTCAGGTCAAAATTTCCGCGCTACCGCCTCCGCCACCTCGAGCGTCGTGTTCGTTCCCCCCATATCGTAGGTGCGAGCCTTGCCCTCGCGCAAAACGGCGGCAATCGCCTCTTCGAGCTTCCTGGCCATGGCCGATTCATTGAGCCAATCGAGCATGAGCCTGACGGTGAGGAGCATGGCCATCGGGTTGACCTTATATTGGCCGGCATATTTTGGCGCCGAGCCGTGAGTGGGCTCGAACACCGCGTAGCGATCACCGATGTTGCCGCTCGAGGCAAAGCCGAGCCCGCCGACAAGCTGGGCGCAAAGGTCAGAGAGAATATCGCCGAACATGTTCGACGTTACAATCACGTCGTAGTTGTCCGGGTTCTTGAGCAGCCACATGCACATGGCGTCAATGTTCGCTTCCTGGAAAAGAATCTCGGGGAATTCGGCGGCTACTTTTCGCGCCACGCGGGTCATCAACCCGGAAGTTTCCCGCAGCACGTTCGGCTTTTCGACCAGCGTCACCGATTTCCGCTTGTACCGGCGAGCGTAGTTGAAGGCGGCGCGCACAATGCGCTCCGCGCCCTTCCTGGTGATCAGCCGCACGGTCACCGCCATATCCTCCGGCGCGGTGGCGGCGAAGCGCTTCGCCTTGGCCGAGAATTTCACGAAGTCATCCATGATTTCCGGCGGCACCGGATGGAATTCGATGCCGGAGTAGAGCCCTTCGGTGTTTTCGCGAAAGACCACCCAATCAATCGTGTCGCGCCAGTTGAGCGGATTGCCCGGATAGGCTTTGCAGGGCCGCAAATTCGTGTAGAGGTCAAAGAGCTGGCGAAGCTGGACGATGGGCGAAAAATACTTGAGGCCCTTCCCTTTGAGCAAAGGAGCGAGTTCAGCTTCGGCTTCCTCGGCCGGCTTGGAGGTAATGGCGCCAAAGAGGCAGACATCGGTGCCTCGGAGAAATTCGACGGTGCGGTCGGGCAACGCATTGCCTTCCTTGCACCAGCATTCCCAACCGATCTCGCCTGTCCGGTATTCGGCGTCAAGGCGAAGAGCGTCCAGGACGATCCTGGCCGCTTCCATGACGTCCCTGCCCACGCCATCGCCGGGCAGAATTGCGATTCTGTATTTCGCCATGTACTGGAACCTCGGAACCCCCGCCGTGGCGAAGTATGGAAGGACCTCAGGGCCGGCGAGCCCGAATTCGGGCGAGCCTCCTGATTCTAGCCCAGCGCAAATCGGCGCGTCAACGCGCGGGTTGGCTGGCTGATTGCTGCGTGCAAGCCATAGCCCTTTGCCGGAGTCATCGCGCCACCGGGCGCGGCCGTCCAAGAAGGGCCTTTCTTTAAACCCGGGAAAATATGGTAAATTATTGATTCCTATAGGGCCGTCGCAAGTGAGGGATTGCAACCGGCAGATCGGTTTCAAGCGAGCACAAAGTCCTGGAGCCGGGATTTTCAGCACTGCTGTGGCAATTTGCACAGCCGAGAGCGTCGGGCAGCACAAGTTGTCATTTTTGCGCCCGCGCTGACGGACGAAGATGAGCGTCAACCTCGGCATAGATATCGGGGCCATCAGCCTGAAGCTGGCCGCGGTTGGAGCCCCGGAAGATCGGCGGCTGCTGGAGGCGGCTGGGTCGAATTCGCCGACATTTCGTCCGGCGCCGCCGGCCGCCGACCCGAGAATCGCGGGACTACCCATCCTGATCTCGTCCTACCGTCGCATCCAGGGCAGCCCCATGCAATCCACCTTCGATCTCCTCCACGAACTCTACGACCGGATTCCCGAGGAAAAGATCGAAGGCATCCGGGTGACCGGCTCCGGCAGCCAGCTCATCGCCAAGATTCTCGGCATCTATTTTGAAAACGAATTCAAAGCCATCGCCAAGGCCACCCCCGTTTATTACCCGCAGGCGCGCACCGTCTTTGAAATGGGCGGGGGAAGCTCGAAATACATTCTGCTGGATGAGGTGGCCGCAGCCGGGCGCCTGGGAATCCTGGACTACTCGACGAGCGGCGATTGCGCTGCCGGCACAGGATCTTTTCTCGACCAACAGGCCTCGCGCTTGCTTTACAACGTCGAGGAGATCGGGGAGGTTGTCTGCGGCGCGGGTTGCTCGGCGCGCATTGCCGGCCGCTGCTCGGTCTTCGCCAAGTCGGATATGATCCACGCCCAGCAAAAAGGCTACTCGGTTCCCGAGATTTTGAAGGGCCTGTGCGAAGCGGTGGCGCGCAACTTCCGCAGCAGCATCGTCAAGGGCAAGGACATCCTGCCGCCGGTGATGTTCATCGGCGGCGTCGCATGGAACGGGGGAGTGCTGGCTGCTTTTCGCGATATCTTCAAACTGAACGGAGACGAGCTTTTTGTTCCGGAGCTGCATGCCTGGCTGGGAGCGATCGGCGCGGCGCTACTCGAAAAAGACGACTGGCGCAAGCGTTCTTTCAAAACCATCCACCAGCTCCAGCAGCATGAGGCCGAGAAGAAAATTGATTTCGCCTGCACGGAACCGCTTACCCTCCGAAACGTTGTCCTCCTGCGCGACCGGGTGAAGCCCTACCGCTTGCCTCAAGGGAACGCCCCCATTCCGGCCTATCTGGGAATTGACATCGGATCGGTGAGCACCAATCTGGCGGTGATTGACGAAGCGGGCGAGTTGATGCACGACATCTACCTGCGCACCCAGGGCCGGCCCATCGAGCAGGTTTCCGCCGGGCTCAAAGAGATCGAAGAGCTTTTGGGCGACCGCATCCTCATCCAAGGTTCCGGCACCACCGGGTCAGGACGCGAGCTGATCGGCGAACTGGTGGGCGCGGATACCGTCAACGATGAGATTACCGCCCACAAGACCGGCGCCATGTACGTCAGCGAACGGCTGGTGGGCGAGCAAGCCGATACCATTTTCGAAATCGGCGGGCAGGATTCGAAATTCATCTCGATCCAGGACGGGATCGTGGTGGACTTTGCGATGAACGAAGCCTGCGCCGCCGGGACCGGCTCCTTCCTCGAAGAGCAGGCAGAGAAGCTCGGCGTGCAAATCAAGGGCGAATTCGCCGAGCTGGCCCTCCAATCCAGGAATCCGGCGCGGCTGGGCGAGCGTTGCACCGTCTTCATGGAGCGCGACCTGACAGCGTTTTTGCATCGCGGCGCCCGGGTCGGCGACCTTTGCGCCGGACTCGCCTACTCCGTCGCGCTCAACTATCTGAACCGGATCGTGCGCGGACGAAAGATCGGGAATGTCATCTTCTTCCAGGGCGGCACCGCGTACAACGACGCCGTGGCCGCCGCCTTCTCGCAGATCCTGGGCAAGCGCATCATTGTGCCGCCGCACAACGGGGTGATCGGCGCCATCGGCATGGCCCTCATCGCCCGGGAACGCTTCCACTCCACCGGCCGGGCGGCCAAGTTCCGCGGATACGATTTGAACCGGGTCGGCTATACCGCCCGCGAGTTTGTCTGCAAAGCCTGCTCCAACTATTGCGACATGAAAGAATTTACGATTGAGGGCGAAAAGAGCTACTGGGGCGACAAGTGCTCGGACAAGTTCCGCAAGCGGGCACGCACCGACCGCCAACCGGTGATCGAAGATTTGATGGCCTACCGCGACCGCATGCTGGAAGAGGGTTACGGCGGGCCGCAGGGGCGCGGACGGAAGGTCGGCATCACCCGTTCCATGTACTTCTTCGATAGATTTCCCTTCTGGTTCCGCTACCTCGAGGAGATCGGCTTTGATGTTGTCGTCTCCGACTCGACCGACCGCATGATCTCGACCGAAGGGGCCGACCTGGCCGTAGCCGAACCCTGCTTCCCCGTCAAGGTTGCTCACGGCCACGTCCAATCGCTGCTCGGCAAGGGCGTGGACTACATCCTCCTGCCCAACGCGCTCAACGCCGAACTCTCCGACGAACGAGTTGATTCCCACATGTGCCCGTGGAACCAGACACTCCCCTTTGTGCTGCGCGCGGTTTCCCAGTTCACCCCCATGCGCCACCGCATGCTGGTGCCCACGGTGCACTTCCGGCTCGGCAAAGAGAAGGTGAAACGCGAGCTGGCCGAATTTGGCCGCGGACTCGGCATTTCCCGCAAGCAGAGCGATCGCGGGGTAGAAGCCGGGTATGCGGCTCAGGGAGAGTTTCGCGAAAATGTCCTCCGGGCCGGCCGTCAAGCATTGGCGGTGCTCGAAAACACCGGCGAGCCGGCCATCTTGCTCGTCGGCCGCGCCTACAACGTGTACGACCGCAGCGTCAACTGCGACATTCCGCGCAAGCTGCGCGCGCAATACGGCGTCAACGTGCTGCCGATGGAATTCCTGCCGCTCGAAGGCGAAGACATCAGCGACGTCAACGACAACATGTACTGGAGCTCCGGGCAGCGGATCCTGGCGGCAGGAAAAATGGCCCGGCGAAGCCCGAACTTGCACGTGATCTTCATCACCAATTTCAAGTGCGGTCCTGACTCCTACATCAAGTCGTTTCTCTTTGATGCTTGCGCCAAGCCGTATTTGATCCTCCAGTTTGACGGGCACAGCAACGACGCCGGCTTCCTGACTCGTTGCGAAGCCTATCTCGACAGCAAGGGGATTCTGCGATGCGTGCAACGCAAAGCCAAAGCAGCCGCCGCCACCGCCTAGCCACCCGCATCAGCAAGAGCCATCCGCTGGCGGGTAAGAAAGTTTATGTGCCCACGATGGCTTATGGGAGCACGCGGGTCTTCTGCGCCGCCTTGCGCGCCCTGGGCATCGATGCCCGGCTCACTCCCCCCTCCGACGAGCGGACGCGCGAACTCGGCGCCAAATTCACCTGCGGCGATGAATGCTACCCGGCCAAGGTAACGGTTGGAGATTTTCTAAAAGTGATCGAGCAGCCGGATTTTGATGCCAGGCAAACTGTCTTTTTCATGCCGACGGCCGAAGGACCCTGCCGCTTCGGGCAGTACGCTCCCTATCTGAAAAAATTGGTCCGTGACCTGGGATTTCCCGAGGTCGAAATTCTTTCGCCCACCTCCGCCAACGCCTACGCCGGCCTGGGCGATATGGCGCGGGCCTTTGTCCGCACCGGCTGGCGCGCCCTGCTGACCGGCGACATTCTTTTGAAATTGCTGCTCAAGACACGCCCCTACGAGTCGCGCCCCGGCGAGAGCGATCGCGTTTACGAAGCGTGCCTCGACGACCTCTCCGGAGTGCTTGAAAATACTTCCGTCGAGCCGGGAGTGCAACTCGAGGCTCTGGTCCGCGGCTTGATCAGCGCCCGCGACCGCTTCCGGGAGATTCCAGCCGCTTACAACCGTGATACGCCCCTCATCGGCATCGTGGGCGAGATCTTTTGCCGGCTGAATAACTTCTCCAATGACGACATGGTGCGCCGCATCGAAGGCTACGGCGGTGAGTGCTGGATGAGCGACATCGCCGAGTGGATTTGGTACACCAACTCGGAGGAGGCACGCCGCTTGAAGCTCGTTGGGCGGTCGCTTTCCTTCGCCATGCTGGCCAATAAGATTCGCTCGCACGTCCAGCGGTCGGATGAACACGCCCTGCTGCGGCCCTTCCGGGAAGATTTCCAGGGATACGAAGAGCCGCAAACGATGGCCGAGCTGATGAAATACGCCGAGCCCTACTTGCCTCAGTGGGGAGCGATGGGCGAAATGGTCCTGAATACCGGCAAGGCCATCTATCTTGCTCGCAAGGGCGCCGACGGCATTGTGGACATCAGCCCGTTTACCTGTATGAACGGGATTGTCAGCGAAGCCATCTATCCGGTGGTCAGCCAGGCGAACGGCGGCATCCCCATTCGGAATTTCTATTTCGATGGCACCCAGTCCGACCTCGACCGTGATATCGGCATCTATTTGGAGCTGGCCCGCGCCTACCAGCGCCGGAAAAAATTTCCGCGAGCCTACCCCGCCTACTTTCGACCGGCCACGATGACCGCAGCCGGTTAGTGATCGCGGGCTACATCGACGCACATGTAGGGGCATGCTTCAGTCTGAAGACCGCCCCTACATGAGGGCTCCGGCTAGTCAACAAACAAAACGAGGGAGCGCGGCGCGCTCCCTCGTTCTGTCTGGCTGTGTTCTAGAAACTGTAACGCAAGGCGAACTGGAATGCCCGCGGCCCGCCCGACCCAAAGAATCCTCCGGCGGTACGGAGCGGCTGATTAAACTTGGGAGAGGTGATGTCGTTGTTGAACCCGGAGAAGTTGGTGTTGTTGAAACCGCGGATGTTGGTGATGTTGAAGAGGTTGAATACCTCACTGATGAACTGCACCTTGTGCCGTTCCGCAAACGTGAGGGTCTTGGTTATGCGCATGTCAAAGGAATTGAAAGCGTCGCCAAACTCCAGGTTCGCGTTCACAGGCGGCAGGCAACCGGCGGGGGCGCCGGGGCAGGTAATCCCCAAGAAGCTGTGCCATTGACCAATGGCCGCGTTCAATTCAGCTCCAGTTTTGATGTCGCGCCCCAGGGCATTGCGAGCAAGGATGGGAAGCCGCGAGCCGAGTGCCGGCACAAACGAGTCCATCGGTACGCTGGAACTCATCGTCCAGATGGGTGAAACGCTGATTTGCCACGGCATTTCAAAAATGCCGTAGAAGACAAACCTGTGCCGCTCATCCGTCGGCGCGTACCCCTTCTCCAGGCGGAGGTTGTTCACCCCCAAAACGAGATTGACCTGGTCCTCGGCACCGTTGAAGGGAATCTGGTCGTCATTGGCGAAATTAAAAGTTTTCGACAGGGTGTAGTTGACGTTGAAGCCGTAGCTCCAGCTCCCATGCCGCGTAGGCCGCTTCTGGAAACTGACCAACAACCCGTCATACCAAGTCTTGGCGGAAGATTCGATGTTGGTGATATTGTCGCTCCGATTGGTGAGGGGATCCGTTACCGTGCAGGGATCGATTCCATTCGGGCACGAAATGAGGGGCGAGGTACTGGTGGTGCTGCGCAGCAAGCGGCCAATCAGGAGTCGCCGCCCGAAGTTGTGGATTCCGTCTGCCGATAGAATCCAGTTCTGCCCAATCTGGTGCTGCAGGCCGAGGGTGAACTGCTGCACCATGGGTTGTCTTGCTCGGTTGTCGATGACGTTGATTCCTATCCCGAAAACGGTGGAATCCCCGGCAAACGGTT
>DATBWB010000059.1 GCA_036514995.1 Candidatus Acidiferrales bacterium | reverse complement strand
GAGATCGCGGTGCGGCGCCGCATGGCGGAGCTCGCGGCGAAAAACGCCACGGCTTCGGACTGGAGCTTTTTTTTAGGCGGTGGCATCTACCATCATTTCATTCCCAGCGCGGTGGACGCGGTCATCTCTCGTTCCGAGTTTTCGACCTCTTACACGCCCTATCAACCGGAGGTGAGCCAGGGAACATTGCAGGCGCTGTTCGAATACCAGACGTTCATCTGCCAGCTCTCCGGAATGGAGGTTTCCAACGCCGGAGTATATGACGGCGCCTCGGCGGCGGCGGAGGCGGTGCTGATGTCGCGCCGAATCCAACCGGCAAGCCGTCGCCGCGTGCTGATGTCCCGGGCCCTTCATCCGCAGTATCGCGCCGTCATTTCGACCTATTTGAAAAATCTCGACGATGTGCAAGTCGAGGAGGTTCCCTTCGACGCGAGCGGCGCCACCGATGCCGAGCAGCTGACCCGCCGGCTGAACGACCAATCGATGTGCGTCATCGTCGGTTATCCAAACTTTTTCGGAGTGATCGAGGATCTAGCCCCGATTCAAGCAGGCTGTTCCCGTGCCGGCGCCCAACTGATCACGGTGACCACGGAACCCTTAGCTTTGGCTCTGGTCAAGCCGCCGGGCGCTTGGGGGGTGGATATCGCGGTCGGTGAAGGACAGAGTTTGGGCGTGCCGATGTCGCTCGGCGGCCCCGCCTACGGATTTTTTGCTTGTCAGAAGAAATTCGTCCGCAACATACCGGGCCGCCTGGTGGGCGAGACCGTCGATACCGAGGGCCGGCGCGGGTTTGTGTTGACGCTGGCGACTCGCGAGCAGCATATCAGGCGCGAGAAGGCGACCTCGAATATCTGCACCAGCCAGACCTTGTGCGTGTTGGCGTCGACGGTATTCATGTCGCTTCTAGGGAAAAGCGGACTGCGCCGGCTGGCTGAGGTCAACGTGGCGCGCGCCCATGAAGCGTATGGCCGCCTTATCCAACAGACCGGGATTCAAGCCGGTTTTGCCGGTCCGTTTTTCAACGAATTTGTTCTTCGGTCAGACGACATGGACGGCCTATTGGGACGGTGTGCCTCTGGGAGAATCGTACCCGGCGTGGCTTTGCGCCAATGGTACCCGGAACTGAAGGATTGCTTGCTCGTCTGCGTCACCGAAATGAACGAGCGAGAGGAGATCGAGCGCCTTGTCAGAAGCATCGCCGGGTGACCGCAAAGTTCGCACGGCTGCGCCGCGGCTGATCTTCGAAAGCGGCTCGCCGGGTCGGAGTGGATTTTGCTGGCCGTCGGCGGAAGTTCCGGCGCACGACGCCATTCCAAAGGCGCTGCTGCGTGATGAGATCGCCGGATTCCCCGAACTGGGGGAACTCGAAGTGTTGCGCCACTTTACCCGTCTCTCCCAGCGCAATTTCGCCATCGAGAGCCAGTTCTATCCGCTGGGCTCCTGCACCATGAAATACAATCCAAAAATCAACGAATTAGTGGCGCGCTTTCCCGGCTTCGCAGAAATTCATCCATTGGCATCGGCGGATTTGTTGCAGGGAGCGCTGGAATTGCTCTACGAGCTGGAGCGGCTGTTGGTTGAAGTGAGTGGCATGGAGCACGTGAGCCTGCAGCCGTCGGCGGGCGCCCAGGGGGAATTGACGGGTTTGATGTTGATTCGCGCCTATCTGACCGAGCAGGGCGGCCCGCGCAAAAAAATTATCGTTCCCGATACCGCCCACGGTACCAACCCCGCCAGTTCCACGTTGTGCGGTTATGATGTCATTCAAATTGCTTCCAACGCGCAAGGCGTGATCGACGCGGCGGCGGTTGACAAGGCGATGGACTCGGACGTGGCCGCGCTGATGGTCACCAACCCCAACACGCTGGGGCTTTTCGAAAAAAACATCGAGGCCATTTCAGCGGTGGTCCACGCCAAGGGCGGGCTGGTCTATCTCGACGGCGCCAACCTCAACGCGCTGATGGGGGTGGCCAAGCCCGGACACATGGGCGTGGACGTGCTGCACATGAATCTGCACAAGACCTTTTCCACGCCGCACGGCGGCGGCGGCCCCGGCGCCGGGCCGGTCGCGGTGAAGGAACGGTTGCGTGATTACTTGCCGGTGCCGCGGATCGTGAAACAGGGACAGCGCTTCGAGTTGCTTGAGGATTTTCCCAAGTCTGTCGGGCGTGTCCGCTCATTCCTCGGCAATTTCGGCGTGCTCGTGCGTGCTTACGCCTACATGATCTCGCTCGGCGGCGACGGCCTTGAAGAGGCGAGTCGCATGGCGCTGCTCAACGCGAACTATATTCGACGGAAGCTCGAAAAGAGTTATCAAATCGCCTACGACGAGCCCTGCATGCACGAGTGCATCTTTACCGATAAAATCCAACATAAATTAGGAGTAAGCACCCTCGACATTGCCAAACGGCTCTTGGATTATGGGTTTCATCCGCCGACGATTTATTTTCCGTTGGTTGTTTCCGGCGCGCTCATGATCGAGCCCACGGAAACTGAGACCCAGGAAACGTTGGATGGCTTCGTCAACGCGATGCTGGCCATAGCGCGTGAAGCCAAAGAGGAGCCGGATCTGGTGAAAACCGCGCCACACTCGACGCCGGTCAGCCGCCTGGACGAAGCCCGGGCGGCGCGCAAGCCGATACTCAGGTGGGAGCCGTCCGCTTCCGGGTGAGCGTGGTTAGACGCGCCGGATTGACGCCACCGCTTTCTGCGCCCACAGCGGCCGCCTGCTACGGCATGAATCGATAATTCAAACGATTGTCGTAGTATTCGAAGCTGGCGAGAATATCGATATTCTCTTTGCCGATCCAAGGCGGAATCGGGCTGAAGGGCGCCGCGGACCGAACGGCGCGTAACGCTTCTTCGTCGAGCAAGTTCGACCCGGAGGAGCGAAGGATTCTCGCTCGTGCCAGCTCGCCGTTACCCATGATCGAAAATTCCATCAGCAGCTTTCCCTGTAAGCCGTACCTGAGCGCCATCTCCGGGTATTGCCAGACCACCTCAATGGCACGTTTGATGCTCCCAAAATAGGTGATGTACTGCGGATCCCGGGTATTGAGGGAAACCGGGCCATCGTTTCTATTGGATCGCTGCCCGCTCGTCGACCAATTCACCGGCGGGAGGAGTTCCTTGAGAGTGGGCAACGGTCGTTCGGCGATGGCGAATTTATCTTCCACCGGTGCGCGCGGCGGGGGCTCTTCGCGTTTCATTTCCCGTTGGGTAAAGGATTCTTTCGGCCCGATCGG
>DATBWB010000058.1 GCA_036514995.1 Candidatus Acidiferrales bacterium | reverse complement strand
GCGGTGGTCGTCTTTCCCGAGCCCTGCAGGCCGACAAGCATGAAAACCGACGGAGGTCTTGAGGCAAACTTGACCGGCGGGGTCTCGCTCCCGAGCAAGGCGATGAGTTCATCCCGGACAATCTTCAGCATCTGCTGGTCGGGCGTGAGCGAGAGCATGACTTCCTGGCCGAGGGCCTTGGCGCGAGTGTTTTCAAGGAGCGTCTTGACCACCTGGAAGTGGACATCGCCCTCGAGCAAGGCCATGCGAATCTGCTGCATGGCTTCAGCGACATTGGCTTCGGTCAGCTTGCCTTCGCCGCGCAGGTTCTTGAAAACCCGCTGCAACTTTTCTGTCAACGTATCGAACATGGCTCCTTTGAGCGCCCCAGGGCGCATCTAGCATCTTCCCTGGGCAACGCGCAAACGACTCATTCTAGGGGAGACACACGACCCCGTCAAGCTTGCCCCAAAATCCGGCATCACGCCGGCTCATTCCGGGTGGGCAATCGTGGAGGCTTCGCTTTTGACCGGCACCGCCGGAAGCGGCTCGCTGAGGGTGACCTCTTCCCAGAGCTCCTTCTCTTTCATCAGGCGCAAGACGAGCGCGGTGTGGAGCGCGTGACCAGCCTTGTGGGCTACGACGTGACCGAGCAAAGGCTTGCCGAGCAGTGCCAGGTCGCCGATCAGGTCGAGTGCCTTGTGGCGACAGAACTCGTCGGGATAGCGCAACGTGCCGTTCATCGTGCCGTCCGGGGTGAGCACAATCGCATTCTCGAGCGACCCGCCGCGAATCAGACCCATGGCGCGCAATCGGGTAACGTCTTCCGTGAAACCAAATGTGCGCGCTGAGGCCAGGAAAGTGCCGAAGGTTCCGCGGTTCACCACCATCTCGAGCTCTTGCCGGCCAATCAGCGGGTGGGTGAACTCGATGAAGCAGGTGACCCGAAATTCGTTGGCCGGAAAGATGCCCAGGCGCCGGTCGCCTTCGGCCACTTCCACGGGCTTTAAAATTTTCAGGTAGCGGCGACGTTTCCGCAGGCGCTCGACGCCCGCCTGCTCGAGCAAGCGCATGAAAGGCTCGGCGCTCCCGTCCAAGATCGGCACTTCGAGGTTGTCCAGCTCGATGTAAACGTTGTCGATGCCGGAGGAATAGAGCGCCGCCAGAACGTGTTCCGTGGTCGAAATCAGCACGCCCTTCTTCATCAGGCTCGTGGCATAGCTCACCCGAGCCACATTGTTTGCCTTCGCCTCGAGCTCGAAGCCGTCCAGGTCGGTCCGGCGGAAGACAAGCCCGGTGTCGGCCGGGGCTGGCACCAGCCGCAGGTTGGTATGAACAGCGGTGTGGAGTCCGTTGCCGGAGGTTTCGACCGGACGAACAATGGTGGTCTGAACCGGGTGTCTCAAAATGGGCTCACTCAAAAGCCTATTCCAGCAAACTTTGGTCCACTCGGCGGAATCATGCTATCTCATACAAAATAAATTATTTATAATATGCCTTGGATCTGACATCTCTTATTCACTGTGGTAATTATGCCACACTCTGTGGCTTTGCGGCCAGCTTGCCGATACTGTTTTGTTAGCTCTTGTTATATGCTTGCCGCGAGGACGAAGACCAGCCCGGATGCGCCCGGCGGAGGCCATGCCGGCGTCAGGGTATTTGAGGACTTTCTCCTGACAACCAGAGGAAATCTCAAGGCTACGTTGCGAGCCGGCACCGTAGCCGGCTGTTGCCGCTCTGCTATACTGGCTTGCCCGAATGCGGGCTTGCCATGCCGGCCGGTGAGACAAAGCGACTGTTTCTAGTTGACGCGATGGGTTTTATCTTCCGAGCCTACCACGTCCCCACGCAGGAGTTCCGCGCGCCCGACGGCCGGCCGACCAAGGTGGCATTTCTATTTACGAACATGCTCCGCCGGCTCCTGAAAGGCGTGTCAGGCAAGTTCGAGCCGCCTGACTATCTTGCCGTGGTCTTTGACGTGGCCGCGCCCACCTTCCGCGACAAGCTTTTCGAGCAATACAAGGCCAACCGCCCACCTATGCCGGAAGACCTGGCCTCGCAGCTACCACAAGTGCGCGCCATGTGCCAAGCGATGCGTTTGCCGATCCTTGAGTATCCCGGCTACGAGGCGGATGACGTGATCGCCACGCTCGCTCGCCAGGCCTCAGCCTGCGGCCACAATGTCTTTGTCGTGACGAGCGACAAGGACCTTCTTCAAATTGTCAACGAGCGCACCTGCGTCCTCATCCCTACCAAAGATGATCTCGTCTGCGACCCGGCCCAAGTCGAGGAGTTGATGGGCGTCGCTCCCGAAAAAATCACTGATTTGCTCGCTCTCATGGGCGATTCGATTGATAACATTCCTGGAGCAAAGGGCATCGGCGAAAAGGGCGCACGCGAGTTGATCGCGAAATACGGCGCCGTCGAGAACGCCATCGAGCATGCCGCCGAAGTCCCGGGCAAGCGCTACCGCGAAGCGCTCCAGACCCAGCGCGACCAAATCCTGATGAGCAAGAAGCTGGCGACCGTCCACTCCCACGCGCCCATCGAGCTTCGTCTGGATGAGCTGCGCCGCCAACCCCCCGATTCCCCCCGCCTCATCAAGCTGCTCACCGAACTGGGCTTCGGCTCCATGCTGCGGGAAGCGCTTGCGGCTTCGCCGGGACAGGAGATCGCCCCGGAAGAGGCAGACTATCGAGTGATCGAAACCGCCGAAGGACTGACCTCATGGCTCGGATCCTTGAAGCCAGGCGAGGAGACCGCAGTCTGGCTGGACATCGAAGGGGAAGAGGACTTCACCGGGCGGCTGGCCGGGCTCGCTTTTTCTCCGAGCCCGGGTGTGGCGCGAGCCATTCCTCACGGCGGGCCCAGTATGCTTGCCGCCGCCAGGCCCTTTCTCGAAGACCCGGCCCGTCCCAAGGTCGTCCACAACGCCAAAATCCTCCACTTGCTTCTCGGCAACCGAGGGGTTGAACTTCAGGGCATCCGCCAGGCCACCGAGCTCTATTCCTATCTGCTTCAGCCCACCACGCCCGCTCACGACCTGGAAGCGGTGGCGCTGCGCCACCTCAGCCTTCGCCTTTCGGGCAACCTGGCCGAGAAGGCGGACGTGGTTGGCCGGCTCGCTCGGAAGCTCGGCCCGGAAATCGAAGCGCAGCAACTCGCCGACGTTTTTCGAGCCATCGAGCTGCCGCTTGCCCCGGTGCTCGCCCGCATGGAGCGGCACGGTGTCAAGGTGGACGCGGCAGCGCTCGAGCAGATGTCGGCTGGCTTCGAGATCGAAATTGCCGCGTTGACCGCGCGCATCTTCTCGCTCGCCGGGGTCGAGTTCAATCTCAACTCACCGAAGCAGCTTGCCGGAATCCTCTTTGACAAGATGAACCTGCCGATGCCGGCCAAATACGCCAAAGGCAAGGTGCGCTCCACCGCCGCCGACGTGCTGGAAGACCTGGCCGAACTCCACGAGCTGCCCAAGCTCATCCTCGATTACCGGGAGCTGGCCAAACTCAAGTCCACTTATATTGACGCGCTGCCCAAACTCATTCATCCGCAAACCGGCCGGCTGCATACCTCCTTCCGCCAGACCGGCACCGCCACCGGCCGCCTCTCTTCCTCCAATCCCAATCTACAGAACATCCCCATTCGCAGTGAACTGGGCAAGAAGATTCGGGCGGCATTTGTGGCGGAAGAAGGCTCGAAACTTCTCTCGGCCGACTACTCGCAAATCGAGCTGCGCGTCCTGGCGCACTTCTCAGAAGACCCCGTCCTCCTGGACGCCTTCCGCAAGGGCGAAGACATCCACGCCCGCACCGCCGCCGAGGTCTTTGGCGTGCCGCCGTTGATGCAAACCGGCGACCATCGCCGCCGCGCCAAGGTAATCAATTTCGGCATCATTTACGGCCTCTCCGCCTTTGGCCTTTCGCAACAACTTGCCATCACGCCGCAAGAGGCGCAGGAGTTTATCAATGCCTATTTCGCGCGCTACGCCGGCGTCAAGGCCTATCTCGAGCGCACGCTCGCCGAATGTCGCAAGACGGGCACGGTGCGCACGCTCGCCGGCCGCCTCCGGCCCATCCCGGAAATCAATTCGAAGCAGCCGAACCTGCGCAACTTTGCCGAGCGAACCGCGCTCAACACGCCCCTGCAAGGCACCGCTGCTGACCTCATCAAGCTCGCCATGATTGAGATTGATCGCCGCCTGGCGGCCGACCGCCTTCTCACCAAAATGATCTTGCAGGTCCACGATGAGTTGCTCTTTGAGGTGCCGGAGGCGGAAATGGAGCGGGCGCAAGCGCTCATCAAACCAGCCATGGAGCAGGCGTATCCTTTGAAAGTCCCGCTGGTCGCCAATCTGGGCGTCGGCAGCAACTGGAGGGATATTCCCTGACCGAACTGTTCATCCCATCCCGTCCCGGCGAAATCCGCGTTGGTATCCGCCGGCGACCGTTTGTCGCCGTTCGGAAAGAGCATGCGGAACCACTCGGGTCGGGAGAGGTCACATGAGACATTCGCCGGCATTTTTGAAGCTCGTGGATGAGGCGAAGACGCGCATCCGGGAGCTGACGATTACCGAGGTCAAGCGCAAGCTCGACGCCAAAGAAAAATTCATCCTGATGGATGTGCGTGAGGATTCCGAGTGGAATGCCTCGCACCTTCCCGGCGCCACTCACCTTGGCAAAGGCATTATCGAGCGCGACATTGAAACGATGGTGCCCGATCCCAACGCCGAAATTGTGCTCTATTGCGGCGGCGGCTTTCGCTCAGCGCTAGCCGCCGACAATCTCCAGAAGATGGGTTACAAGCGCGTCTATTCTATGGCGGATGGCTTTCGGGGATGGAACGAGGCCGGCTTCCCGGTGGAAAAGACTTGACCCGTGCCCCTTGGCCACTCCCGAAAATCCAAATAGTTGGCTTGTCAAGCGCTTCCCTGCGTCGTGTTTGACGATTTTCAGGGGCATTTGGCACGATTTGTTCCCGAATATTCCCAAGTCTTGAACGCAAAGGTGGTATTGGTGGCGCGAGCGGCAACGGGTGCTCAACCTGCAGCCGCTAGAACCGTCCTTGGTCATTCCAAAGAGGATTGAATTCAGAGATCAACTCGCTCTCGACAGCTTCGCGGTTCTGGGTGGGGAAAAACCACAGTTCGACTCGCTTGCCGCTCTCAATGCTTTCGAGGACATGCCGATTAATCTTACAATTGGTCGACTGGCCGCCAACAAAACAATTCCGTGGGGAAATCTGTCCATAGCCCATGTTGAAGCGGGATGAGAGGTCAAGGCACTCGCCCACGTAGGGGACACGCCTCTGCCGGAGGCAGAAACAATTCGGGGCTCCCTGTGGAAGGGAGCCCCAGCCAATCTCAAAACATTCTCGCGGGCGACCGTTTCACCGGAGGTATCGAGGTGGGATAATTGCGAGAATGCTTTGGGGGGATCAGAAAGCCGGCCCAGCCCTTCGCGGTCTTTTGACCGCCGCGACTTGCTGCCCCCCACCCTATCCTCAGCAATTTTTCGGCCAGGTTCCAGTACTACTCGTTTAGGCACAAGAAGTTAGCTAACTTCTTGAGACGAAAAGGCCCTGCCCGATGGCCGAACCGTACTCGGGGAGTCGCGAAGGGAAAATTCTGCCGGCCGGCCGGGTAGGGATTTCGTTCCAGGGGAAAACTTACACGGCAGCGTTCCGCTCAAAGACGGCCCGTGGGCGGCGCAAGGCGTGCCCGTAAGCGCCGCAGCCAGGCGGTCGAGACCTTCTGCGCGCCCAGCAAAATCAACATCCCGAGGAAGCCAAAGAGCGGCGTGACCCAGTAGCCTCCCACCACCTGGGCATCCAGCGGGGCCGGAAAGCTTGCACCGGCGCTGATGAACCGACCCTCAGGCGATAAGAAGATGCCCACATTGTGCGGAAAGATCGGCTTCAAGAGCGCGGTCACGACCATTGCAAAGCCGAAGAGGTAGAGCAGGAAGCAAGCCAGCGCGCCGAGAAATCCTACCACAAGCTTGCTGGCCGCTTGCCACAGGGCCGACCATACATTGCGAAATCCCGGTCGCACCAGCGCTCGATCCAGTTCATGGCTGATGGCATAGCTGCCCGCCAGTCGTTCGGGCGGCCCAAGCCGCGCCAGCAACGCCCGGCGATCCACATCGCTCGGCGAATCGGCCAGCAGCCCGCGTATTTCGCGGAGGATGTCCTCCGCCTCTTCCGCCGGCAAGACACCGAGCGCGCGCCGCAAGCGCGCAAGATAGCTTTCGAATTCTTTGCCGGATGCAGTTGCGTTCATTTTTCTCTCCCGGGTGGCCGCGACGTGGTGGCGGCAAGGTGATCGCCCATGCGGCGCGAAAGCTCTTCCCACTCGGCCAACATTCGGCCCAATTGGCGTGCTCCTTCGACAGTGAGCGAGTAATACTTGCGCGGATGCCCGGCTTCGGATTCCTCCCAGCGCGAACGGAGCCAGCCGTTCTGCTTCAGCCGGTTCAGGAGCGGATAGACCGTCCCTTCGCTGATCTCCTCTCCCAGCGCCCTTCGCAAGTCCTCGACAACCGCCAGCCCGTAGCGTTCCCCATTGGCCAGCGCCGAAAGAACCACGAGTTCGAGCGCGCCCTTGCGTAGCTGCGCACGCCAGTTGTCTAACTCATGAATCTCGACCACGGACAGTATCATGTTATACAAGGATACATGTGTCAACAAGCTTTTAAGTTCCTGCTTCCGGTGAGCCTCACCATCGGGGGAACGGGTCGCCTGGGCCGTTGTGTTTTTCCTCCATTTCATGTTGACCGAAAATTTCTTCCCGGTAAGGTAACAGGTCGGCGAGTCTCCCACACCTCGGCGACACCGTGCCAGCCGGCGGAGCATGGGAGCGCATTTCGGACCGCCTAGCGCTGGGTTTTCACCAATTGCCGGATGTGGTCAGCGGCCGCTTCGACCTGGGCCAGTAGGGTCGGCAGCAAAGGATGGGTACTTTGGATGTCGCGGTACTCGATGTGGGAACGGATTTCGGCTAACAGCCGGGCGGCCCGGTCCATGCGGAGTTGGACGATGAGCGAACTTGCCAGCGCCCGCCCCCCGGCTGGAGCCTCTCCCGTGGTCTCTTGAGCCTGCAGGATGGCCCAGAGAGTGGAACGGACATGGTCAATCGCTTCTTTGAGGTCTGTCAGGACGGTGCTCGGCAGAGAGCTGACCAGAAGGAATGGCTCGAGTTGCTCCAACTGTGTCTTGATCGCCCTCACTTTCTGGACCAGGTTGTCGGACGGTGACTCGGCGGAGTTCCGGCTTTCTCCGGGCATCGCTGGCTCTCTCCTTGTCTTCCTAGGCTCTGTCGCAGTGGCCTGCCGAGCCAGTACTTGGGCTGGAACGAGTCGCTTGCTGTCGGAGCATGAGCTGTTCGGTTGCTCTCCATAGTATATACGCCGGGCCATTGTAATGGCGCAAGAACTAAATTGGCTTCGGTGATCAGTCGGGGACAGAATACGACCGGTGGCAGGATTTCGGTCGTGTCAACATGAAAGTGACCACCGTCAACCAGCCGCTCGAGCCGCTCACCATCTCGCGGGATAAGCCTGGCGAGCGCCAGGGCATGTTGAAAATCGCCTGGGAGACGACGGTCGCGAGCGTGCCATTCGAGCTTTTGAAGTAACCCCGGGTCTTGGGCCGGGAAGAGTAGCCTTGTAAATCCCAAATAAGCCGTTTAGGATTACGCAAGGGTTCTGCACCCTTGTGGAAGGAGAAAACCATGGCTACTGTTGTGTCTGCACCGGACCGGGGAGTCAAGGTCCGCGCGACCAAGCTCCTCATTGACAACGA
The DNA here is from genome assembly GCA_036514995.1 of Candidatus Acidiferrales bacterium. Lineage (NCBI taxonomy): Bacteria > Pseudomonadati > Acidobacteriota > Terriglobia > Candidatus Acidiferrales > Candidatus Acidiferrales bacterium. Next base: position 47,870 of record DATBWB010000058.1, on the reverse strand, counting down.
GTGGGTGGACAGTGTGTCGGGGAGAACGTTTGAGACGATCGACCCGACCACCGGCGGGGTTATCTGCCGGGTGGCGGAAGCCGATGCGCCCGATGTGGATAAGGCCGTGAAGGCCGCGCGGGCGGCGTTCACCGCGGGCCCATGGCCCAAACTGTCGGCTGCCGAACGGGGCAAGCTGCTCTACAAGCTGGCCGACCTGATCGAGGCGAACGCCGAGGAACTGGCGCGGCTCGAAACGCTCGATAACGGCAAACCGCTCAACGATTCGAAAAACGCCGACCTGCCGCTAACCGTGGCCTGCTATCGTTACTACGCGGGCTGGGCCGACAAGATCCAGGGCAAGACCATTCCGATCGCCGGCCCGTACTTTTGCTACACGCGCCACGAGCCCGTGGGAGTGGTCGGCCAGATCATCCCGTGGAATTTCCCGCTGCTCATGCAGGCCTGGAAGATCGCCCCGGCGCTGGCGGCGGGCAACACCGTCGTCCTCAAGCCTGCGGAGCAAACGCCGCTGACGGCGTTGCGCGTGGGCGAACTGATCCTCGAGGCGGGTTTCCCGCCCGGCGTGGTCAACATCCTGCCGGGCTTCGGCCCCACCGCCGGGGCTGCCATTGCCCGCCACATGGATATCGACAAGGTCGCCTTCACGGGCTCGACCGAGGTCGGGCACCTGATCATGGAAGGCGCCGCCCAGACCAACCTCAAGCGCGTCACGTTGGAGCTGGGCGGCAAGAGCCCGGGCATTGTGTTCGCCGACGCCGACATGGATCTGGCGATCGAAAGCGCCCACTTCGGTCTGTTCTTCAACCAGGGGCAGTGTTGCTGCGCCGGCTCCCGCTTGTTCGTGGAAGAGGAGTGCTACGACGAGTTCGTCGAAAAGAGCGTGAAGCGCGCCCGCGAGCGCTCCGTCGGCGACCCCTTCGATAGCAAGACGGAGCAGGGACCGCAGGTGGACAAAATCCAATTCGACAAGGTCATGAACTACATCGACTCCGGCAAGCAGGAAGGCGCCCGGCTGATGTGCGGTGGAAACCGGGTCGGCGACCGCGGCTTCTTCATCGAGCCGACCGTCTTCACCGACGTCCAGGACAACATGAAGATCGCCCAGGAAGAGATCTTCGGCCCGGTGATGAGCGTGATGAAATTCTCCGGAATGGACGAGGTGATCCAGCGGGCGAATACGACCGTGTATGGTCTGGCGGCGGCGGTGTGGACGAAGGACGTCAGCAAGGCCTACGCCATTGCCAATAGCGTGCGGGCCGGGACGGTGTGGGTGAATTGCTACGACGTGTTCGATGCCGCTGCGCCGTTCGGCGGCTTCAAACAATCGGGGATGGGCCGCGAACTGGGCGAGTACGGCCTCCAGCAGTACACCGAGGTCAAGACCGTCACCGTCAAGCTATAAGCGTTCGCGCGTACCATATCAGCCAACTCGTTTATCCTCTTCTCGCTCACGCACTTCAAGCGCGCAGGGGGGATACGATGTACCTGTACTATCACCTGGATTTTGAGCTTGACACAGGGGAACCGATACCCTAGCATTTCGCTTTTCCCCCGGCCCTGACCCAGGGAACGGGGTGTGGGGTGAGCGAACGTGGCGTTCCCAGAACCAGCCAAAGGAGCTAGCCGAACGATGTTTGGAATCTACGTTTTCGTCGGATTGGTCGCCGCTGCACTTCTTTTCGCCAAGCTGCGCGGGCGTGGCAACGACCGTCCGTCGGTCACCCGGATTGTCCCGCCCAAGTCTCGCTAATGGGTCGCACCCACTCAGGGTTTTCTAGCGCCGTTTCAACTGAAGGGCGCATGCTATCGAGACCTGCGAAGCTGCCTCGATAGCTGGTCGGAGCTGGGTAGCAGCCAGCCGAAAATAGTCGGAACGCCATTAGCAGCAGTCAAGATTTCCGGGCTAGCTGCCTCCCGGATCCGCTTTGACTCACTTTGCCTCCGGGGTGTCTTTTGTCAAGTTCATTGCCATCCCCGAGCTCTGACCGCAATAACGAAGGCCACTCAAGCGCCGGATTCCCATCTCTCCGACCCTAGATTTTGCGCCCACCGCCTACGCAACTCTTCCATCCGACTGGTGTTTAACCAAGATGAGGAGGAAAGTCCGGTGAAGAAGCTTTTTTTGACTCTGATGACGCTTGTTTGGCTTTTCCCGGTGCCCGCCTGGGCTCAGTCAGGACCGCCGCAAGCAACCACGCAACCAGGCTCCGCCCAGTCCCAGACCGTAGTCGCCCTCGAAGGGGATCCCGAGTGGCGCCAAGCCCACTTTCGACGTCGGCACTATCGTTGGCGGGGTCATTTTCGACGCCATCATCGGCGTTACCATCGGCGTCACTATTGGCGGCATCACGATTGGGGTCATCACTGTCGGCACCCCTTTCGCCACTACCACGGCGGCTGGGGAGGTTAATCCCGTCCCGCAGAGCGGGACGAGCGCCCCTATGGCTCAAGCCGATCAGGGGGAGATCGTCAGGACGCCCGCTCCACGTATGCGGCTCTGCTTCAACCTGAGCAAAGCCTGATTCGCCTCCAACAAAGGAAACGTTTCGATCTCCGTGCGGATGGGGATTTGTCCCGCCAGTTCCAAAAGCTCGCGGGCATCCTGCCGCGTGCTGTTGGAGACGCTCCGGATATTCTTCTCGTGATAGAGCGAGGCATATTCGATGGCCGGAAGGGGAGTCATGTAGATCCCGGCCAGCGCGACCACCCCCCCTTTCCGCAGCACGCGGAGAGCTTCCGGAACCAAACTTCCTGCCGGCGCAAAGATGATGGCGCTGTTGATTTGGGCCGGAGGCTCCTCTTCCGCTCGCCCGGTCCACGCGGCTCCCAGCCCCCGGGCAAGTTTGCGATGTTCTTCGCTGCGCGTGAACACATACACCTCGCAACCCCAATGTCTTGCCACCTGGATGGCGATATGGGCGGAGCCTCCGAAGCCGTAGAGGCCAAGCCGCTCCCCGGGGCGAATTTCGCTGAGCCGCAGCGCGCGGTAGCCAACCACGCCCGCGCAAAGCAGCGGCGCAGCAGCGGCGTCAGAAAAGGAGGGCGGAAGAGGGTAGGCAAAGTCCTGGGAGACGACGGTGTATTCGGCGTAGCCGCCATCGGCGTGATAGCCGGTGAAGCGCGCCGCGTCGCACAAATTTTCCTGGCTGCCACGGCAAAATTCGCAAGTTCCGCACGTCCGATAGAGCCACGGCACGCCCACTCGGTCGCCTTCGCGAAACCGCTCCGCGCCCCGGCCCCGAGCTTCGACAATACCCACAATCTGGTGGCCAGGAATGACGGGCAATTTCGGCAGGGGAAGTTCGCCTTCGACAGTGTGGAGGTCGGTATGGCAAAGGCCGCAGGCTTTCACGCGAATGCGAATTTCTTGGGCCCCAGGCTCCGGCACCGGCCACTCGCGCGCCAGCAGCGGTTGTCGCTCCACGGCCCCGGTTTTTTCCAAAATCATCGCCTGCATCATTATCTCGGCGTGCCCCGCCCTTTGGGCGCGAGCCGGGTCGAACTCATGGGTCGCAAGATAGTAGAAAATCTTCGCGTACCCCGTCAACTTGGTGTAAAACGAGAAAGGAATGATCGGCGGGGTCGCGTCTTGATCCGCATTTTTCGATTGTTGTTTTGTTCCGCGCTTTTCCTGCTCGCTGGGCTGTGCGTTTCGCCCGCACGGGCTCTCGCAGAAGCACTGGTCCCCGAAAAGGGCCTGCGCGTCATCGAGCGCAATCGCTACCCGGAATTGTCGCTCGATGGCCGGCCGTTTTTTCCGCACAGCGCCATATTCTTCTATTACCGCACGCCGCGAAGCCGCTGGGCGGCCACGCTCGACGCCTATCGCCGGTTCGGTATCAACACGATTGACCTCTACATCCCCTGGAACTGGCACCAGCCCCAGCCGGATGTTCTCGACCTGGATGGCCAGACGCACTCCGGACGCGACTTGAGAGGGCTGATGGCGTTGCTTCGCGAGAAGCATCTTTCCGCCATTGTCCGCATCGGGCCGGTGATTCTGAACGAATGGCGCAACGGCGGCTATCCGGATTGGTTGCTCGAGCGCCCCGAATTTGCCATGCCGGCGATTGACCGTCTCGAGGGCCGCTATCCTCCACTTTCGAGTCTCGGTGCGCGTGATGCGGAAGCGGCTGCCGCCGGCTGGCTTGGTTTGTCCGCCCACTTGGAAGCGACCCAGGCGTGGTATCGAGCGCTCATGGCCGAGCTGGCGCCGCACCTGGCTTCTCGCGGCGGCCCGATCCTGCTCTTCCAGCTCGACGATGACCAAGGCAACGGCCATGTGAACTACGCCGGCCCCAAATTTTGGGAATATCTCGAGCGTCTGGCAGACATGGCGTCCCGCTCTGCGGGAGCAGGCGGGGAAGCCCCGTTTGTCATCAACCCGATTGACATGCGAGTGCCGGCGGCGGGATGCAGCGCGTCCTTGCCGCGCCCGATTGCGTCGTTGGGCCAGTGGTATCTGAGAGGGCGCCGCCGGGTCAATGCTTCCGACCGGACGGAGATGGAATATTTTGTCGAGGAGTTGAAAACGCAGCCGTGCTTTGTGGCGATGTTGAGCGAATTTCAGGCGGGCTGGTATGCCCCGGGCGATGACAGCCGCCCGCCGCCGATTGAATCCGCCTCCACTTTGCTGGCGTCGCGGTTGCTGCTCAGTCGCGGTTTGCGCGGGCTCACCTATTTTCCTTTGCAGGACACGGTGACGCCGGCGGGATATGAAGTTCCCTGGGCCAATCGGTTCTATCGCTGGGACGCCGCGTTCGACTTGAATGGGGAGCGGCGGGAGCGGGCCGGGGCGCTCCTGCGCAATGGTCGTCTCATCCACGCGCTGGGCGAAAAACTGGCTGCCACCCATCTCCAGGCCAATCTCGGGGTGGTGGATCTGACGGCAAGCCTGCCGCAAGCTTCTTTGAGTCCAAAAGAGATCCGGGAAATTGCCGCCAACCTCCAACGCGCCCTGCGTCTCCTGGAAGCGATGGGCTATACCGGCGAGCTGGTGGACGCGGAAAATCAGCCGGCCAGCCAACTCGAGCGCTACCCCTTGCTCTTGGTCTTGTTGCCGCCGGGCACCGATGCGGAACTCATCCCTCGAAACCGCGTGTCGGAAAAGACGCAGAAGGCGCTCGCCAACTACGCGGCTGGCGGCGGGCAGCTTGCTTTTCTTCCCGGCCAACCACCCTGGCCTGTGTTCCGGGCCGCGGTCAGCAAGCATCCCGTTTCACCGGCTGCCAGGATTCATTCCCTTCCGGCAGAGATTCTTTCCTGGGTGGACCCTTCGTGGAGTGACGCGGAAATCCGCCGGCAGGCCGGCTGGTCGCAAACTCACTCCGGGTTGCGGAAGTTCCTGGACGAAGCGGGCATCGAGCGGCACATCATCGGAGCGGGCGCAAGCAGCCTCATCGCCACCCAATTGGTCAGCAATCCGCCCTCCCGAAGCTTCGGGACGGCCGGCACCTCCGATTCGCGCATGCCGGCGGCCGAGCCACCGGCGGCGTTCGGCTTCCTGAGTGTGACGAACATGGAGGAGGAAACACAGACCGAGTCGTTCTCCGTTCGGGACCCGGGCAGCGATCCTGCCGGGGCGTGGCTCGAGCTCCGAGAGGTTCGCGTGCCCGCGCGCGATTCGCTGCTTTTGCCGCTGCGCGTGCCGTTGTGCGCTTCCGGCGATTGCCCCGAGCGCATCCGCTCGAGCACGCTCGAGCTGTGCGGGATCTGGCGCCGCTCCAAGACCTTGAGCCTTGCCTTCTACGTGCCGGAGCGCGGCGCCGTTGAGTTGGAGTTGCCGCAAAAACCCAGAAGGGTCGAGGTGGACGACTACGACGTCAAGTTTGAATGGGACGGCAAGAAACGCACCGCTCGCTTCGCCCTGCTGCGCGGCCCTGCGCCCTATTTCCTGCGTTACGTCGCGGTGACGCTGCCCTACTCCCTGAAGGAAGCGTTGACGGGAGAAAGGCAGTACCCGCCGCCCGAGTATGACCTGCTCAACGCGTTGCGGATTCCTCTTGATGCCGATCGCAGCCTGGTTCCCCGTCCATGGATCCTCGACCGGTCGCAACCGCCGGAGAATGAGCTGTCGTTTTCTCTCACCGCTTATGGTGAAATGCCGGTGGCGGCGAGCGTGACCTACGAAGGCGGCGAAAAGGCCGGCAACCGCACCACCCTCAATCCCGATGTCCCCGGAAACCTTCGGCTCGAGCTCAAGCCGACCGAAGACCTCTTCGGCCAGGGCCAGGTTTCCCTTCGCATTGGCAAAGAGAAGACCCGGGAAGCTCTTCGCTGGATTCGTGTCGGCCGGGGCAAAACAGCGGCGATGGCTTTGTCGCTCGCGGGCGACCCCGCCGTTCACGGCGAGCCTTCACTTCAGGGCAAGCTTGCAGTGCGACCGGGGCGAACTGCGGCGGAGACGGAATATTTTCTGGAAAGCGAACGGCTCCGCTTGATTCTCTCGCCGGCGGCGGGCGGCCGAGTCATGGCGCTCATGGATAAATCGGCAGGCACAAACTGGGTAAGCAGTGTCGGCGGGCTGCGCGATTTCTTTTCGTTCTATGAGCAGCCGCCGGGGATTCGCCCGGAGCGGGCCCGAGGCATCGGCGGCCTCCACAATCGCGCTTATCACGCTGAAATCCTGGAAGCGGGTGGTTCACCCGGCGGGACAGCCGCGCTTCGCTTGAGTTACGTTGCCCCGGAAGTCTTGCCCGCCGGGGCGAGGGTCGCCAAGACCCTCCGCCTCAATCCCGAGACACCCCATCGCGTCGCCATCGAATACGAAATCTTGCTTGAGAAGAGCGAGCTTGCCCCGCCGACGGCGGGGCGGGCGGGCCCCGTTCCGTCCCGAAGGTTCGGGAGAAACGGGGCGGGGGTCGAGCAATCCTTTATTTCCGGGATTTCCGTCGCCGCCGGCGGTCGCGAGCCGCTTCGTTTTTGCTGGCAAGAAGCCAGCCGGGAAACCTGCCAGGTCTTTCCGAGCGGTGAAACCTTCCGCCTGCCCGCTCCCGTTCGCGCCCTTCGCGTTCACCGCGCTGAGGGGGATGCCGGTTTGGAAGTGGGTTGGGAGGACGAAGCTCGAGCAGCGATCGAGATCAAGAATTTCTCAGCCATGATCCGCCTGCGCTTTCCACCGCTCACGCCCGGCGGGCCGCCCGGTCGGTATCGCATCTACTATTCCCTGGGATTGGCTGGGGCAGAACCAAATTGAATCCGAGACAACGCGACACCCTTTTCCGGGTTCTAACAGTCTGTCAGAATGGGGCAGAAGGAGCATCCCGCTGGAGCGGGATCTTCCTGCCGGGCCGAGACCGGGTACTTCACATGAAACTGGCCGTAGTGGGATTTCTTTGGGTTCTTTTCGCGGCTCCCCCGCCGATGGCAGGGCAGCAGCCGGGGCCGCTGCCGGTGCCGCCTTCGGTGCCGCGAGGCAAGCCTGTCGAGCAGGTTGCTCCCACCGATACTTCGCCGACACCCATCCCCGTCCCGGAGATCATCCAGCGTTTTGCTGCCAGGGAAACGGAGTTCCGGGCGGCCCGCGACAATTACACCTATCGCCAATCCGTCAAGGTACAGGAGCTTGACTTCGACAGCCGGCCGGCTGGCACTTACGAGATGACCAGCGACGTCGTCTTCACGCCCGAGGGGAAGCGCTTCGAGCGCGTGTTCTACGAGCCTGTTCCTACGCTCAAACGCATCTCGATCTCGCCGGAGGATCTTTCCGATATCCAGAACATCCAGCCGTTCGTGATGACCACCGAGGAACTGCCGCTCTACACGCTCGATTATCTGGGCAGGCAACCGCTGGACGAGCTGACCGCGTACCTCTTTCGGGTCACCCCCAAGAAAATTGACCCGCGGCACCGCCTTTTCCAGGGGCTCATCTGGGTGGATGACCAGGATTTTCAAATCGTCAAAACCTACGGGAAGGCTGTGCCCGACCTGAACCAGGGAAAAGAGGGCCGCGAAAACTTGTTCCCCATGTTTGAGACCTACCGCGAGCAGGTTGACGGCAAATACTGGTTCCCCACTTACACCCGGGCCGAGGATACGCTTCCTTTCAAGACGGGGCCCGTCCGTATCCGAATGATCATCCGCTATTCGAACTACAAACGCTTCAAATCCGACGTGAAAATCACCTACGGCGGAGAAGCCACCCCGAAAACGACGGTTCCGCCGAACCCGGAGCCACCCAAACCGCCCCGGTAATCTGCCTCCGGCTTGCCTCTTGCCTGTATCGCAAGCGTAACAGAGGCAAGAGCCGGATTGTCGCAGGGTGGCCTGAACGCCTATACTGGCACGCCATGAAAATGCTTCAAATTGCGGTTGCGGCCAGCCTCGCCTTCGTGCTTTTTGCGGTCGTCGGTGTGTTCATGCGCCGATTTCTCAAGTCGCTCTACTTTGCCTACTACGATAGCGTCCGGCAGGAAATTCTGCTGGAGATCGAGGTGGGGTTCGAGCCCGAACGCATACTGAAAGGCGACTGGAGCGTACTTCGGCAGACGCGGGCGCGCGCCTTTGACGATTTGCTGATGGCGCTGGCCGGGGGCCAAGCCGCACTGGGCCGGGGCGCGGTGGAACAATTCGAGCTTGCCCAGCGGCTGATGCGCTCCAGCGGCCGCGTCCAGTATCACCTGGCTTTGCTGGCAAAGCTATCCCCTCCCTCCGAATTGATGCGCTCGGCAACATTGCTGGGCGCGCTCGGCCTGATTGAAGGGCTTCATCCCCTCGGCAAATTACTGTCGCATCCCCGCCCGGAGCTGAAAGCTGCGGCATTGCAAGCGCTGGAGCGGATTGGCCTGCCGGAAGCGGAGCCTTATCTCCACCGTGTTGCCCCGGAAGTAACTCGCAAAGGCGAAAACCGCCTCCTGATCCGCGCCATGATTGCCTGTTGCCGTGGCACGCCCCATGCGTTGGTTAGGTGGCTCACCGATCCAGCGGCGTCCGTCCGATTGGCGGCGGCGACAGCTTTGGCTGAGACGGCTGCACCGCAGATCGCCCCGTCGCTCCTGCCCTTTGCGCGTGATCCTGACCCGGAGGTGCGCGCTCGCCTCGCGGACGCTCTTGCAGCATGCGTGAGTGCGTCGGGGAAGGCAGTGGGCGCAGCCGAGGTGTTGGCTGGCATTCTGGAATTGGCGCGCGATCCGGTCTGGTTTGTCCGTGTGCGGGCGCTCGATGCCCTGGCACGCATGCCCCGTCAGAACTATATCCCACGGATCCTGGAGTGCCTGCGCGACCCGCACTGGCAGGTACGCCAGAAAGCGGCGTATGCGTTGCGGTCCGTCCGAGGTGGAACCATCGGTCTGAAGCAACTGAGCGAGCATTTGCGCGAGCTGGATGACAACTACGGCCGGGCGGCGCTGGTCACCGACCTTGAATACTGTGGCATCATCTGGGATGCGGTAAACCAGCTTGAAGAAAAGTCCGGGCCTCGCGTCAAGGAGGCGCTTGAGTTTCTCCAGACGCTGGCCGAGTTGGGCTTTCAGGGAGCGGCTCGGTATGCGCTGGAGCACCACCCGGTGGCGCTGGTTCGCTCCCGGTTGAAGCGCCTCCTCGAAACCCCACTCGAAACAGTGGAAAATTCCCCCTCCTCCCTGACATAATCCTGCTTCTCTCGGACGATGCTTGCCAATTTGCCAGCTATCCGGATCGCCAGCGAAATCATTGGCTGGGTGGTAGTGGTCTACTACCTGGCGGTGAATAGCTATTTTCTGTTTCTCCTGATCTGTGCCTGGCTGGACTACCGTCAGTATCATCGCCGGCTGGTAGCGCTCAACCTGGACCTGCTTTTCCGCTCGCCCCGCACGCCGCCGATTTCGATCCTCGTCCCCGCCTACAACGAAGAAAAAACGATCATTGAGAGCGTGCGGTCGCTGCTGGCGCTGCATTATCCCAGGCTGGAAGTGGTGGTCGTGAACGACGGGAGCAGCGACGGAACGTTGGAGGAATTGACTCGAATTTTCTCCTTGCGCCGGGCCGATGTGGTTTACCGCGAGCACATCCCCACGCAGAAAGTACGCGATATCTATCTCTCGACGACGGTGCCGCAGATCGTGGTGGTGGACAAAGAAAATGGCGGCAAAGCCGATGCCCTGAACGTTGGCGTGAACCTGGCGCGCAGCCCTTGGGTTTGCTCGGTGGATGCTGATGCGGTGCTTGAGGAAGAAGGTCTCTTGCGGGTGATCCGTCCGGCCATCGAAGATCCTCAAGTGGTGGCTGCCGCCGGCATCATTCGCATCGTGAACGGCTGTGAAGTCTCCGCCGGCAAGATTCTTTCCGTGCGCCTTCCCCGCGAACCCATTTTGATCTTTCAGGTGCTTGAATACCTGCGTGGGTTTTTTCTTGGCCGACTTGGTTGGAACCTCACGAACTGCCTGATGGTAATCTCCGGCGCTTTTGGCGTGTTTCGCAAGGACGCGTTGCTGCGCGTCGGCGGTTACAAGACGACGACAGTTGGCGAGGACATGGAGATCGTCGTCCGATTGCACCGCAAGTTGCGCGACCTCAGGATTCCCTATCGCATCGTATTTGTGCCGGACCCGGTTTGCTGGACGGAGGCGCCGGTGCGGCTAGCCGCGCTTAGCCGGCAGCGGCAGCGTTGGCAGCGCGGCCTTTGCGAGGTGGTGGCGGCCAGTCGGGTCATGCTGTTCAATCCATCTTATGGCGCCATCGGCTGCCTGGCGTTTCCGTATCATGCCATCCTGGAATTGTTTGGCCCGTTGCTGGAGGTGCTCGGCTGGGTGGTGGTCCCGGTGGCATGGGCACTCGGCATCCTCTCTACCCTCTTTTTGCTCTGGTACCTGTTGCTCTCTCTGGCTCTGGGGACGCTTCAGACCGTGCTCGCCATCTTTTTGGAGGAGATCGCGTATCGCCGATATGGCTCCAGCCGCGACGTGATGCGGCTTTTCTTCTACAGCCTGTTTGAGCACCTGGGGTATCATCAGATGACGGTAATTTGGCGTTTGCAGGGCACTTGGCAGTATCTGTGGGGCAGCAGTGGCTGGGGCCAACAAACGAGGGTCGGGTTCCGAACCCGGAGAAAAACCACCGCCTGAGCCGCATGCCGGCGGGACCAAGACCTACGCGCCGGTTTTTCCAGACACGGCAGCGTTGCTGCGGACCGAACTGGCCCAACTCGAGCGGCGCGACTGGGAACTGGTCAGCGTGGGAGCTATCCTGGTTGTCCTGCTTGTGGGCACCATTTTGGCGGCGATTTTTCCGGTGGGCCGCGCCTTCGGCAATCAAATCATCCGCATCGTCCCGCGAGAGCTGTTTGCTCCGCTCCTTTACGGCCTGGTGGCGATCGTTCTCTTGCTCAACGTCTATCTGATTGTCAAGAAGCGGCTTGTCGCCAACCTGCAAAAGTATCTGATCAACCTGGAGCTGCAACTGGCCGAGACGCGGGAGTCAGTGCTCTACGACCCGCTGACGCAACTCTACTCGCGCCGAGTTTGCGACGAAATCCTTCCCAAGGAGCTATCTCGGGCTGCCCGCCTCAAGCGGCCGGTCTCGATCCTGGTGGTGGAGGTGGACAACTTCCGGGAGACCAACGCTCATTACGGCCACATGTTCGGCGACCGCCTGTTACAAGAAATCGCCGGGCTGCTGAAAAACACGGCGCGGGCCAGCGACCTGGTCTTTCGTTTTGGCGGAGATGAGTTCCTTCTTTTGTTGCCGGACACGGATGCGGCAGGGGTCCAGGCGCTGCGCCGTCGCCTGGATAAAGCTGGCCGCGGGCTCTCCGTATCTCCTCCCTCAGGCCACCGGATGGCCATCTCCTTCAGCGCCGGTGCGGCAACCTTCCGGCCTGGCCAGTCTGCGCCTGATCTGCTGACCGAGGCGGAAGCGGCGCTCTACGAAGAACAAACGCGGGCGCCACGCAGCGCCCCCTCCTCAAGCTAACCGCAGCGCTTTCCCGTCTGGAGTGTGGGAGCATGCTCCCGCCTTCCAAATCGGATTATTTGTACGATGAGTCCTAAGGTTCTCCTCTTGTCAGAAGCGACACGCCTAATCGCCTGGGGATTGTCTGCGGGCAGATCCCTGTCTATACTGGAGATGCTTTTCCAGTGCGCCCGAGGCCCCTCCGCCTTGGGCCGATAGCCCCCTGTAAACCCCTCCGTTCCATGATTCGCGCACGCTACAGCCAATGGTTTCTCGCTATTGCCATTACCCTCACTCTTGCGGGGACGCAACTCCTGTGCGCGCAAGGACAAAACCTCGAACAGCTTCGCACTCAGGCGGCAGCGGAAGCCTATGCTGGCCGTCACGCCCATGCCGAGAAGCTCTGGCGCGAAGTGCTCTCCACCCGGCCGCAGGATCTGGATGCGCAAATCTGGCTGGCGCGACTGGCCGGATGGCAAAAGCGCTACCATGAATCGGTCGAGGCTTACAAGAAAATCCTCCGGGAACATCCTGAGGCCACGGAAGCGATGCTCGGCTTGGCCGCGGTCTATCTTTGGGAAAGCAAGTACAACGATTCGCTGGAAGTGCTCGAGGAGGCGGAGGCGCTTGCGCCGGAGGACATGGACATTCAGCTCCTGATGGCGCGCAACTTCCTCCAACAGTGGAAAAAGAAAGAGGCAGAGGAGCATCTACGCCGGGTGCTGGCGGCCCGAAAGCGCGACCAGGAAGCGCTTGCCCTCCAGAACCAGCTCGATGCGCTCACCTTGTATCAGGTCTCCTTCGGCTACTCGTTCGAGAGTTTTTCGTTTGCCCCTGACGCTCACTGGGGCAGCCTGGAATTTAGCCGGAACCAGCCGCAGGACTTGCTCGTTGGGAACCTCGATGTGTTGAACAAATTCGATGAGCAGGTCGTCCGGGCCGGGGGAACGCTGCTGCACCGCTTCGAACACCGGCGGAATCTGCGTGTAACGGCCCTGTTTGCCCCGCGCGGGGATGTCCTCGCCAACCAGGATTACGACCTCGCTTACGGCCAGAACCTTGGAGAAAGGTTCGCAGTCAATACCGGCTATCGTTATCTGAATTTCCGGACAGCCAACCTCCATGTTTTCCACCCCGCACTGGAGTTTTATCCTCATAAGCGAGTGGAAATGGCAGCGACCTATTTCCTCACGAAAAGTCGTTTTCCCGGTCCACCGAACGACGCACTCACCCACTCCTACTATCTCCGCGCCCTGGTGCAGGTGAACGCAAAGCTCTTTACTTCGGCCGGCTTTGCCCGCGGCATTGAGAATTTCTCTGCCCTTAGTCGTGATCGCTTGGGGCGCTTCCTGGCGAACACCTATTCTTTTGGCGCGCGTTACGAGGTCACTCCCCGCAACGGATTCTCTTTCAGCTTTGCCCGCCAGATTCGCTCCACCGGCTTGACACAAACCGGTTTTGGTTTCGGATTCTTCCATCGCTTTTGATTGTCCGGGTTCGCCCGCATTCGGCCGATGCAATCGAGATCGGGATGACACGAGTAGCCCCACGTGACCAAGGTTTCCTCCAGGCCAGCTTGACTGCTCGCGTGCTTGGCCCCGGTTTTAACCCTTATTTTTCTCAAGGATTGGCAAGATTTCGGAGAGATCTTGGAGGAGGTACTTTGCTCGAGCACGCCGCAGGCGCGCGTGCGTAGGATAAGGGCCAAACACGGCGATGGGGAGAACGCCGGCGCGGCGGGCCATTTCGATGTCTTCGGGGGTGTCGCCGACGTAAGCACACTCCCCCGGAGCTGCCCGTAGCCGGCGCAGCGCAAGATGAAGCACGGCCGGGTCCGGCTTATTTCGGCCGCCCTGTTCGCAGAAGAGTTTCACCTCAAAAAGTTTGTCCAGGCGAAAGCGCTTCAGCTCGCGAAGGACACGGGAACGGTTGCCGCTGGTGATCAGCCCCAGGCGATACCCGCGCAGGTGAAGCGTTTGGAGCACGCCGCGGGCGGCCGGGACAAGTTCCGGGGAATGACTCCGGTAATGCTGCCGCCAGAGGCGGTCGGCGCGGGGCCAATCTTTTCTGGCGATACCCATTTTCTTGTAAACGAGGTGCCAGTTGGGGGAATAGATTCGCTTGAGACGCGCTTCGTCGCAGCTCTTGCCGAAGGCGGCGAACATGTTCTGATAAGCGTGAGTGCCGGCATGATAGGAGTCGAGCAGCGTGCCGTCCCAATCGAACACAACCGCGCGAATCAGAGGCTCGATGCCCATGCTTCCCGCCGACGATGGTAACAAAGAGCGGGGGATGAAGAACACAAACGAAATTCGAAACTCGAAATCCGAAACTCGAATTCGAACCTCGGGCTTTCCATTTCGATTTTCGAGTTTCGTGTTTCGCGTGCGAAGCAACAGACGCTCTCAGTGCTGGACGGTCGAAGTCACTGCCGCCACGCCCTCACACGGCGATGCCGATCTGGCCGAACCAGGTGACCCGGTCCCAGTAACCTCGCTGAAAAACAATCAGGCCGTCGCGCACTTGAAAGAATCCGCAGCCGCGCAACCGGAACGAGCGGCCCGAAGCCGGCCGGCCGGCAAATTCGCCGCGGTGCGTGCCCCACCCTTCCCATTCCAGCGCCGCCCATTCCCCCTCTTCGAGAAGATTGACGCGGCTGTGTCCCATGTCGGGGAAAGCGCGGAACAACACGCGGAAGCTCTCGTGAATGGCCTCGCGGCCTTTGAGCGGCTGGTCAGCCACCTGCCAGTTCACCGCGTCGCTTGCATAGAGCGCCGCCAGCGCGTCCGCGTCCTGACGGTTGAAGGCCGCCGACCAGGCTTCCACCACCTGGCGGGGAGACCTGGGCATGGAACTCCTCGCGAGAAAAAGTCACCCCGGCGGCCTCAGCCGCCGGGGTGAGAATGCATTTGAACGACCGGCTATTCGGGCTAGAACTCGAACCTCACTGCAAGCTGGACCTGTCGGGGATCGCCGACGCCCTGCCGCAGGAAGCCGTCGAAGTTGAACAACCCGGGTGTGATGAGCGGATTCACGTTGTTGTCATTGTTGAAGGTGTTGAACATCTCGATCATGGGAGTCAACTTGAACCGCTCGCCCAACCTGATGGGACGGAGCACACGCCAATCGAAGGAGAAGAACTCGTTGTTCTTGCGCAAGGTGTTGCGGTTGGTGGCGGTGCGGACGGTCGGAGTGATTGGCTGGGCGGAACGCGCCTGCATCCGGACGTTGACTTGGAAGGACCACGGCAGTTCCGCGTACGTAAAGAAATTGAACTTGTGTTTGATGTCGCGGTCGGACAGCGCGTAATCCAACCCGAGGTTGCTGGGGTCGAAGGAGCGATCGGTGAACGGGTCGCGCTCGTTGGAATCGTCATCTAAGTCTTTGGAGAACACATAGTTCCCTTCCATTTGGAAGCCGTGGCTGAACCGCTTCCGCATTCCAATGGTAAAGGCGCGGTAGAGGGCTTTGCCGGCACTCTTGGCCGTCATCACTTCGCCCAATTCAAATAGGAAAACACCGCTCCGGTTGACATTGATGAAGCGTGTCAGGTGAACACCTTTTGACCAGGTAAAATCCGCGTACAGCGCCCAGTCGGGATAGAGCTCCTGCTCGAAGGCCACGTTGCTCGTGTAAATGCGCGGGTTGGCGTAGTCCTTACTGAACACCCGAACTCCGCTGAAGCACGGGAACGGGTTGGCGCCGCATGATCCCGCCGTCGGGGTCACCAAGCCCGGCCAGGCCGGCGTGGGCGAAGTGAACCCAAGCCTAGCGGTATCCGTGCTGGTGAAAATTGTCTGCTGTTGCAGGCCGTTGGTGGTGATGGAGCCGACCTGCGTCAGCATGTTTTGCCGGGCGTTGTAAATTCCCCAGCTCCCTCGCAAGACCGATTTGCGGTTGTTCAAAAAATCCCAGGCAAAGCCAACGCGGGGTTGGAACATCTTTTTCTGATTGTGAAGGGTGCCATCCGAGGGAAAGTTCGGGTCACTTAGGAACATCCCATAAGCTGTGTCCGACGGAGCCACGACCGGGTCGGGGAAGATTTGGGCTTCCCAACGCAAGCCGTAGTTCAAAGTGAAGTTGGGCCGGATTTGCCACTTATCTTGAATGAACAAGGCGAGCTCTTCGTTCTTGATGTCGGACGCGCCGGCGGCGTCGGTGGCTAGTCCAGTCCTGCCCGCGCCCTGAAGAAAGAGCAACAGCGGGCCAGCGGCAAAGCCGGTAGCGAATCCCGTCGGGCAATTAGTGGGGGAGACGGGCAGCGTAAAATCGCCATAGCCCCCGCCCGCACAGTTCGCCGTGTTGGGGCCAAAGCCCGCCACAGAGGGCGTCTGCGGCGAGGCATAACGAAGGAAACCGGCGACGGTGTCAAAGATGTAGCGACCCTCAAAGAAGCCGCGGAAGACTTGCACGTTGCGGCTGTGGATCCACTCGCCGCCGAGTTTGATGGTGTGCCTCCCGGAGATGATGGAGAAGTTGTCCTTGAGATGCGTGCGCCAGAACAGTTCGTCAATTTTGGGGTTGAGGAAAAAGGGATGTCCAAACCGGAAGGTGTCGACGAAGCCCATGGCCGTGTCGGCTGGCACGTTCGAAACCACCGCCGCGCGAGGTCGCGCCTCTCGCGAATAGGTGAAGTGAGCTTCATTTAATTTTGTTACCGACACGGTGCTGAACAGGTTGAAGTTAAGCACCTGAATCCTGGACGGCCCTTCGATCCCGTTGGCGGAGTTGCCGTAGGTAGAAACGTCGAACGTCTCGTTGATCTTGTTGGACCGGTTAAAGTTGTAAGAAGCAGCCAACTGATTGTTGGGCGTGACGTTCCAGTCGAACCTACCAAAGACGGCAGTGTTGTGAACGGGGCGCCGGACCGGCTGGCCCTCTTCCTGATTCCGAGTCGTTCGCATGAAATTGATCAGCGCCACGCGCTGGCATTCAGCGCTGCCGCTAATGAGGGCCTCGTCGGCCGGATTCGTGATCACAGGGTTCGGATTCGAGCAGGCGGAGCCGAGCGGCTCGCTCAAATTGGCCCGCTGGAGGTTGGCGGTGATCTGCTCGACGGCCCCGAAGAGGAACATCTTGTCCTTGATGACCGGCCCGCCCACTGTGGCGCCGAACTGCTCCCGGTGGAAATCCTTGAGCGGCTTGCCGTCGGAGGTTTCTGCGCTCAGGGCCTCCAGCCGTTGAAAGTGGAAAATGCTACCGTGCACTTCGTTGGTGCCCGACCTGGTGATGACATTGACGACGCCGCCCGCCGTGCGTCCGAACTCCGCGTTAGCGCCGGTCGCCACCACCTGAAACTCCTTGACCGCTTCCAGCGTGATGTCGATGGCGGCGCGCTGGCCGCCCATCTGCTCGCCAAAGAAGCCGTTGTTGTAGTCGCCGCCGTCCAGGCTGATGTTGTTGAAAATCCCGCGCTGGCCGGCGAAGTTAATTGCGTCGCCGTCCGGTCCTTGCACGACGCTTACCCCGGGCGTCAACGTAAGCAGATCCTCAAATTTTCTCCCCAGGATGGGAGTCGTGCTCACCGTCGTCTGGTTCAATGTGGAACTGGCCTCCGTCTTGATCGTGTCCACGGTGGGTGTGGTGGTGACGACGATGCGTTCTGCAGTCGGTGAAACCTTCATCGTCAGAGAGAGGGCAATAGCCTGCCCAACCGTGAGGCTAAAGTTCTCCTGGACGACGGTGGAGAAGCCTTGCTTGGAGACCGTCAACGTATAGCGGCCTGTAGGCAACTGGAGAAAGACAAATCGGCCGTCGTTGTCGGTGCTCAGGGTTCTCGTGAAGTTGGTGTCCAGATTCCTTACTTCAACGGTGGCCCCGGGCACGACAGCGCCCGATTGGTCCACCACCTCGCCCTGGATCACGCCGGTGGTCGCCTGCGCCTGGCCGAACAACGCGGCCGGCAGCAGCCATACCAGCAGACAAACGAATAGCAAATTGCGTTTCATGCTTGTGGCTCCTTCTTGAAAGTGTGCTGTCCGTTCCTGCCGGGCGACGATGCCGGGCAGGCTGGGATGATGTGGGTTCCGACTCTTGTTCTCAGAACCAAGAACACCGTCTTACCCCACAGGTAATCGAGGGACGCGAACCGAGAGCAAAAATGGCCTTCCTGCCGTTAGAAGGGAATCCTGCTTCCTACGGCAACGACTGATCTCTTGCGATTCCGGCCACCCCGACAAGGGCGGCAATGGCTTGATTAGATCGGAACGCCCAAGCTCCCGGAATGACGCCCGCGATTATACTCCTGCTGGCTGTCAAGGCAAGAGGGGAGTGGGCTGCACGACAGATTTTACGTTTCGTCGGGCAGCGATTGGGCCAGCATCTTCGCTGGCAGGATCGAGCGAGCCGGGTTCGGTCAGCTTTCTCCTCGCGCCCCGGTCAGTTGGACGAGCGGCTGGGGACTCGGCGCCAGCGCCGGATCAATCTTCTGCGGGGCGCGCCAGTTGTCGAGCATCGCCACCTGTTGCACGCAGGAGACCGTGCAGCGCGGCGCGCACGGCTTCGGTGTGTTGAACTCGCGCCGCCGATGCTCCGCCGTGTACTGCTCGAGAGGCATCGCCGGGTAACCCCGCTGCTGCGAGCAATAGTGCACCAGCCCGTTCTCGCAGATGTAGAGGTAGCGCGAACCGGCGCGGCAGCGCCAGTGATTCGCCAGTCCCTGCGAAATGTTCTCCTGGAACCGGTTGAACCGCGCATACGATCGCTTGCCCATCGCCATGATCTCTTGAAAGATCTCGCGCTCGCGTTCGCCGAGCGGCCGCAATTGCCCACCGCCGTCGTGGATGATGCCGACCGTGCTGGTGAAGCCCAGCTCGATCGCCCGGCGCGCCACCGTCAGCGCGTCCTCGGGGTCTTTCACCCCGCTCCCCAGCACCGAGTTGATGTTCACCCCGAACTCGGCATGCTCGGCCAGTAGTTCCAGTTTCTTGTCCAGCACTTTCAAGCTCTTCTTCGAGACTTCGTCCGGCGTCACGTTGTCGATGCTGATTTGCAAATGTTCGAGCCCCGCCCGGTTCAGCCGCTCGATGCGCTCCGCCGTCAGCAGGTAGCCGTTGGTGATCAGTCCCGCCAGGATGCCGCGCTGGCGGATGCGCCGGATGATGTCGTCCAGGTCGGGATGCAGCAGCGGCTCCCCGCCGCTGATCGTAATGATCGTCGTGCCAAACGACGCCAGCCGGTCAATCCGCCGGAACAGCTCTCCGGTCGGCACCGGCTTCGAGTGGTCGTCAAACTCGTTGCAGTACGCGCAGGAGAGGTTGCAGCGCCGGATGACGATGAGGTGCGCCAGGACAGGGTGGCTTGTGGAAAGCAGCCCCTTGGCTATCATCCGCCATTCCCGCAGCCGGCGGTGCGCGAAGAGCAGCTTGCGCCGAATCTCCTTGCGGCTCATCTCGCGGCGCAGTACCCCACACCCAAGCCGTACCCGCTCGCTTAACCGTTTCATTACTGTGGGCTTGCGAGCCGCCGAGCGGCTCGCTTCTCGCCGTATGCAGTCGTGTTCTTCCCGTTTCAGATATGCTATGGCTGGACGGAGTTCCCTCCGTGCGGCAGATAGTGGTGTCATCGGGCGCGAAATAATCCGGCAGTCTAGTTGCACCCTAACCCGGGCTGCAATCCAAAACGCCTGAATGGGGAATTTTGAGGGGCGAGCGTGGTAAAAATCCCTTTAAAAAGCAAAGACTTAACAGTCAGGCGACCACCTTGGCGGCACCCTATGTCCTGGTCGGGTGAAACCCGCAATTATCTGATTTCACATGGGCTACCATTCGATTCGGGAACGTGAGAGGTGCCAGGAGGTGCCGTTACACCTGCGGTTTGATGCGGGTCACGTCTTTGGGGAGTTTCAACTCGAATTTGGAGTCGGGGATCTTGAGGTTGGACTTGGCCTCGGTGTAGTGAATTTCGAAGTAATCGCCCCCGGCCTCGAAGAACTTTTGATGAATCGGCAGCCAGGAGACCATGTCGAGCCAGAGATGAATCTTGTTGATCTGGGCGCGGAGCTTATCCGACTTCGGCGTCAATTCCAGTTGCGCCACCGAGCGGCCATCCATCTCCGTTTCCCCGATCAGCGTGACCAGGTAGGCTTTTGGTAGCTCCTTGGCCGACTTGCCGAAGCCGAGCAAGAGCAATTCATCCACCAAGCCACGGTGCTTGGATAGGTCGTATTCCTGGACCTGCTTGATCTTGGGGGTGTAGATCTGCGCCCGATCCCCGTTCAGGAGGATGATTTTCGTGTCTGGCTTTGAGAACTCAATCCGCAGGCGGTTGTCCTTGCGATAGAAAAGTTGGCCGGATTCAGTGGACTTATCGTCCACCACCACGGTCACCTTGGTGCGCTCGATATTGGCGGTGAGCGACTTGAGGTGGTCAGCCGCCTCAGCCATGCGTTTCAAGACATTCTCGCGCGTGAGGCCAGGCTCGCCTGTCGGACGGGCAGGCTTCGTCTGCGCCCCTTCCGCCCCCATGGAATCGGGGCTCACGGCAAGCGTCACGGCAAAAAACAGGCACCACGACAGTACGGTCCGTTTCACCCGCGCCCTTTCCATCCGAGATTGGCTATGCCGCACACAAGCAGATTCTCAGTCCAGCCTGCCAAGTCTTGGTTCCGGCTTTTCCGAGGCGCCCCGCACAACGTTCACTCCTGAGCGCATCCCCCTCCAATTATGGGAGTCAACAGAAGCCGTTCCAGGTTGCTCCCTGGGCCGAGCCAAAGAGGCAAATTATAGGTTGTGACCGACGGACGCGCTAGCAAAAGATTGCGTGTTTAAGTACTTGATAAGAAAAAACTTGTTGAGAGCGTGTCGAAGGGTCGCGGGAGTCATCCCGAGAACGAGTTGGCAAACGCGGGGCTTCCGCCCAGGGGGTCGGCCGTCGGCCCCCGGGAAGCAATGCTCAACGTGGTGAAGGGTCGAGACGCCCGAGCTCGCGGGCAAACAATGGGTTGCCGGGAAACTCGTCGCGCAGCCCGGTCAGCAACTGCCGGGCGCGAGTTTTGTCCTTCTCGCGAAGATAAGCAATGGCCAGGAGGATGCGAGCAAAGGGCGCAAGAAAACGTCCCCGTTGGGCTGTCAGTTCGAGCTCTTGAATCCCCTTCCGCTTGTCGCCGGAAAACCCGCCCAGGCGCAGCAACCAGCGGAGAGGCGCCGGCTGGCTTCCGACAATGTACCTGCCGATCCCCATGGCAAGGTAGGCGTCGTAGTATCCCGGATCGAGAGCCAGAAGTTTGTCCGCCCAATACGACCCCTGGCGCGTGTAGCGCAAGGCAGCCAGGTTGCGCTTTTCGATTAAGGCCGCGTAATCCGCCTTCAACCCGGCGGAAAGCGTCATGGCAAAGAGAGCATCAAGGTCTTTGGGATTGCTTTCGAGCCGCCGGCGGGCGCGATCCTCGGCGCGCTGCAAGGCGGCATCGAGGCGCGTCCGAATAGCCGGGTCGGGCGAGAGTTTCCGCCTGGCTGCGAAGGAAGAGTCCTTGATGAAGAATTGCGCCTCAAGTGCCTCCAGGCGATTCAACTCGGCAAAGAGCCAACCAGCGGCCTCCGAGACCGGGCCCAGGGGATCGTCCTGATGCTCCTCCTGCCACCGTGTGAATTCCTTTTGCGCTCTCGCAAAATCGAGGTTGTACATCAACCGGTACCCGTAATCGAGCGAGGCGGGAGGAACTTCGACCTCGCCTGCGCCGAGCGAGACCACCAGCAACAACAGCACGATCATGACCTTTGCATTTTACTGGAGTCGCTGCCGGACGCCAGCGACTTCCGGAATCGCTTCGTAAACCCATAATTGGATAGAAACCGATAAAGGAAAGATGCCTGCAGTTGCGCAGGGTAAACCGAGTGCCCCCCAAAGCCAGCGGTGGCCGCTATCCGAGCGCATTCTATTCGGTTACTCTTTTTTCTCCTTGTGCCTTCGTCGCAGTTCCTCCGCCAAGGTTTTGATCTCCGTCAAATCCCGTTGCATTTCACTCCAGCCATACCAGAGGGCGTAGTCGGGGTTGGCGTGGAAGGTCCCCTGGAAGGCTCTCATCCGATGCTCCAGGTGCATCACAAACAGTTTCTGTTCAATGACCGTCGGCGCATCGTGGAATGTCAGCAAGTCAGGGAACGCATAAGCATAGTTCTTCGGCTTTTGCAGGATGCCATCCTTGTATAAATCAGCGAGGATGCGAATCGCTTCCGCCAGCAGACGATCCGCTTCACGGATCATCTGGTCGCCCTTTTCGAGTTCCGCCTTGGCAAAATTCGCCGAATGACATTGATGGCAGGTCTTCAGCATCTTGTCGCGTTCTTTTTGCCAATCTTGCTGGGTGAGCCGAGCCACGTCGGCCGTCTTCACCACATCCAGCCGGGCGGTTGGTTTCCCGTCAGGGTCAAGCACACCAAGCCCCTGAAGGATGGTCGTCTGATCGGCGGCCCATTGCTTGTCCTCTGGCAGCGGCAGCCGCACAGCGAGAAATCCCCACGCCGTTCGCACCGCATGGTTGCCTTCCTGCATGTGGCAGGTCTGGCAGGTTGGCGCGGCAACCGTCTCGGGCAGTACCTTGCTTTGCTTCAGCAAGAATCGGACGCCATGTTTCGAAGACGAGTACATTTCCCATTGAGGATGGTCGAAGCCCATGTGGCAG
This sequence comes from Candidatus Acidiferrales bacterium, assembly GCA_036514995.1. NCBI lineage: Bacteria > Pseudomonadati > Acidobacteriota > Terriglobia > Candidatus Acidiferrales > Candidatus Acidiferrales bacterium. The sequence goes on along the minus strand of DATBWB010000058.1, from coordinate 25,381 downwards.
GTCTGACAAGCCTGGGGTTGCCGGGCCTCGACAAGCGAGAAAATATGCCGGGTATGACAGGCATCGCAAGAGGCCACGCCGAAGCCGGCGCCGTTTTTCCTTAAATCTCGAATCTCCGCCTCGGTCTTCAATCCGATCTTGTGGCATCCCCCGCACCCTTTCATCCCTTCCATCAAGGCCATCGGCTGCCAGTGTGCCGTCGGCATCGCTTTCATCGCCGCCCACGCGGCCGCGTGTTTTCCTGCCTTGAATTGCTGCACTTGAGTCGCGTGGCAAGCGGCGCAGGTGTCCGGTGTGGGAATTTGGGCTTTGGCAACGTCCTCGGCTGACTGGTGTTGGTCGCCATGGCAAACCGAGCAGTCAATCCCGCTCCGGCTGTGCTTGCTCAGTTGCCAGTCAGAGACGATGTTGGGCGTGACCTTCTTGTGACAATCCACGCAGCCCTGGCTCCAAGCGGCGGATGGAAAAAACAAGCTGGCCAGACAAATGACAATGGCTCTGTATGTCATGCGTTCATCTCCATAGTGACAGTCGGTCGGCGCGGTTCTCTTGAGCAATAGGACAGCTCAAGTCGGCTGACCTGGAGAAGAGAAGATAAGTCTCTACGCGCGGCCCCGATTGTAAGCCAAGCCACCCCGGGTTTCACCCGCGTTTTCTTCCCCCGGGAGCGGATAGAAGGTCGCCGAGGTGAGATCGGGCAATTGAATTGGAATGGGACTAATTTGGCGGGTGTTTGGCGGAGTCGTCGGTCGCCGGGAACCATTGCCATCCCATTGTCTGGCCACAACGCGGGCAGTGCTCGGGGACCGATCCACCGTCGCGCAAAATCTTCCGGCCACTCTCATCGAGCTCCATCCATTTCAGCAGCGAGTAGCATCCGGTGCAGACTATCAACACGCGTTCCCCGGTCATCCTCTGCCTCCACGAACTTTCCGGGCTTCTCTTCTCGCGGTCCGGGCAACGCCCGCCGCGGCGGGTTGGGCACGGCTGGGGGCACCCCGCTTTTCACAACGCCTGGCGGCGCTCCGGGGCCATCAAGCTCATCACCAACAACAAAAAACAACTGATCATGAGTATCCCTACGAGCATGTTCGCTCCCTCCGGCACTCGCATGAATCTGCTCCGGAAGCGGAGTTGGCTCTCCGAACCCGTTCGGATTCTCCGCGTCCTGTTCCCGGCGCTTGAGAAGCTGGCCGCCCGGATGTATCTTGTTGGGCAGAGTGATTTCGAGCCGCCTGTCTGTGCCGAGCCGAACTGTTTGCGAGTTGCTTCATTTCCTACCGTCCGGGGTCATTCTCGATCCTCTTCGGTGGCAATGTCTCGAAGGAGTTCTGGAAGTTTTCTGAAAAATTTCTCAAAGCGAGGCTCCTTGTGCGTGGCCAACACTCCTCTTCCCTCAAATACCGGTTTGGGAAGTTTTGTCTGGACGAAAGTTGCGAGTTACTCCTGCGGGGCAGAAAAGAAATCGCTCTGCGCCCCAAAACCTACTCCGTGCTGGTCTATCTCCTCGAAAACCCGGGGCGCTTGGTCAGCAAGGCGGAGTTGATGGGCGTCGTCTGGGGAGGCAGAAGCGTCGAAGAAGGGGTCTTGAACCAGAGCATCACCGAGATCCGGCAGGCCCTGGGAGACAATCGCATACATCCCAGGTTCATCCGGACCGTTTCCCGCAAAGGCTATCGCTTTATCGCCGCCATCAGCGGTTCTCCTCGCGAGCTCGGCACGAGCCGCTCCGGCCGAAAAGCGCGAAAAATTTCGCGCAAGGAAGAGCGAGGATTGCCTGCCTGACCTTCAAAGAGACCGGGCTGTTTTCCATTGCTCGTCCACGCGGCGGATGTGGTCGTATTCCGTCTCCCAGAACGAAGGGGATTTCATCCGGTTGAGGTATTCCGCGCTGTAGCCAAACCGCGGCCAGACCTCTTCTTTCTGTCGAAAGAGCCGCTCCTTCTGTTCGCCCGGTCGCACGTCGAGAATCTCACCGGCGGCTGCCCCCCGGAAAATCTCTTCAAACCAGTCCAGCATGACGGCATTCGTGATTGGCCCCTTGCGCCGCTCCAGATCAGCAAGCACCGAGGGATAACGATCGAACCCGTCCGTCGCAATGGTCACGACATTATCCTTCCGGCTCAGGTTGAGAAATTTCGCGGTCCGGATGGAACCGACAATGTTGCAGATGCTCGAGATTCCGAAGAGACCTCCCAGGGGCTCCAGAAAGCCTTCGCCGAGCCGCAAAAGCTTTTCGAGGAGCCGAAGGCCATCGTGCAACACCTTGAGGCCCATCACGCAGTGGTCATCGTGAACCAGGCCGACGTAGTCGGTGGTGAGGACGTTGTGGATCAAAGTCACCATCTTGTCGCCAATGCCTTCAATGCGGTGTGTGCCGCGGCCATTGTTATAGAGCGTGGGACATTCGAGCGGCTCGAGGGCGCAAAGGATGGCGTCCGGGAACTTTGACTTGATCTCATCGCCGGCGGCAAGCGTCCCGGCCGACCCCGGCGCCGCCACAAAGGCGGCAATGCGTCCGTTGCCGTAGGCGCGCGCCGCTTCCAGCGCGCTGCCCCCGGTGACGTATCGGTGGAAACGGTAATTCGGCAGAAGCTCGAATTGAGCGAGAATCTTGTTGCGCGGGTCTCTCTTGTAGTACTCGGCGCGCTCAATCACCAGGATGACGTCGCTCTCCGAGCCCGGCGTCAAGTCCAGCCGGCCGCCATATCTCCGAATGCGCTCGTAGCGCTCCTTGCTCATCTCCTCGGGCATGATGACGACCGAGGGAAACCCCATGAGCCGGGAAATGTAGGCGACGCCGATGCCAAAGTTGCCGGTGGAGGGGCCGATAATCGTGGATTCGCCGGGCACAATCTCTCGCGCCAGCTCACCCTCCAGAAGTGTCGCGTAGGCCGGGCCGACCTTGTGGCTGCCCGAAGGAAAACGGCAGCCGAGAAGGACGATGATGTTTGCCTCCACCCCCGTCAGCTCCCGCGGCAGCACGACGTGCCGGACACGATTCTCCGGGTCTCTCCACGTGATGTTGAACAGGTTGATGGGATCGAGTTCGTTCCCGGCCAGAGCCGCCAAGGCCCGCTGGCGCAGAGCCTGAGGCAGCGACTCCGGATGGAGCATCTCAAAGTAGGTTGGCCCGGGAATCGTCTGCTTCATTCCGGTGGCGTCCTGGTCCTTTCGGGGTCTAGAACCGGTCCCACAAAGCGCGAGCCCGCGCTTTGGCGCCCTCGGCCACTGCCCGTTCGTCCACGGTGACGCATTCCTTGTTGCGCACCACGACGCGGCCGTTGACCAGCAGGGTGTCCACGGCGGCATTCGAGATGCCGAACAACATGTGGCCAAACAGGTTGTCGGGGCGCAGCGGGGTGGGCGGGAAGTAATCCACCAGAATCAAATCGGCCCGCGCGCCAGCCTCAATGCGCCCGAGTTCGAGTCCCCAAATTTTTCGGAGAATCTCCCGGTTGTTGAGAAAGGCGGCGGCGTAAGCTTCAGCATAGCCGACGCGCGGATCGCCCTTGCGAATTTTCTGGAGGTGAAACGCGGTCTTGAATTCTTCCCACAGCCGCGGAGTGTAGCCATCCGAGCCGATCCCGACAAGCACGCCGGCCCGCACCATTTCGACCAGGCGGGCTGTCCCTACGGCATTGTTGCAGTTCGATTGCGGGTTGTGGACAACGTTAATCGCGCGGTGGGCCAGCCGGCGAATGTCGGCCGCTGTCACGTGGACGCAGTGGGCTGCGAGCGAGCGGTCGTAGAGCACGCCGAGATCCGTCAGGCGCGCGACCACCGACTTGTGGTAGCGCTGGCGGGCGTCCCGGACATCCGCACGGTCTTCGGCCACGTGGATATGAAAACCGGCGCCGAGCGACCGGTCAGCCTCGACACACGCCTCAAGCGTGCGATCCTTGAGCGTAAACGAAGCGTGCAAGCCAAAATGGCCGTACACGAGGCCGTCGCCTGCTCCGCCTTGGGCGTTGCGCCGAAGGCGCTCAAGGAAGCGCACGTTTTCCTTGAACCCTTCGCGTGATTTTGCCGGGCCGTTGCGGTCGGTGGTTTCGTAGCAGAGACATCCGCGAAGACCCACCTTGCGAAAGGCTTGCTCGATTCGATCCAGACTGCCAGCGCAAGCATGGGGGCTCGAGTGGTGATCCACGAGAGTCCCCACTCCCGCCTTGGCATAGTCGATCAGTCCGACCAGAGCGCTCCAGTAAACGTCCTCAAGGTCGAGGGCGCAATCCAGCCGCCACCACAGTTTCTTCAAAATTTCCAGGAAGTTCCTGGGCGGCCGGCCCGGCAAAGAGATGCCCCGGGCAAGCGTGCTGTAGAGATGCGTGTGCGCGTTGATGAGGGCCGGCATCAAGAGCCGGCCGCCGGCGTCGAGGGTTTCCCGATCGGCGGGTTCGCTCGAAGCAACCTCCGCCAGCGTGCCCACCCCGGCGATCGAACCATCGGCGGCGATGCGCACCGCGCCGTCGTCCAGGACGCGGTTCGCCCCATCCAAGGTCACAATGCGAGCATTCTTGATCAGCATGTCACTCCGCTATTGAAGCCAACCCGAGCGAAGAGCGGGAGCGAGCCCCGATTCCATCGGGGCAAGCCGGTGGCCTCACGCTGCTTCATATTCGATTTCCCGGTCGGCCATGGTCAGGGCCATGATGGCCTTGCAAGTATGGAGCCGGTTCTCGGCTTCGTCGAAAACCACTGACCGGGGACCATCGATGACTTCGTCGGTAACCTCATTGCCGCGGTCGGCGGGCAAGGGGTGCATATAAAGCGAATGCGGCCGCGCCAGCCTCATTTTTTCGGCATCGCAGATCCAGTGGCGATACTTCTTGGCGATGCGCAAGGATTCTTCGGGATTTCTGCCCATCGTTTTGAGACAGCCCCAGCTTTTGGGGATCACAACGTCGGCGTCGCGGAAAGCTTCTTCCATCGAGTCCACCACCTCGAACTTTGCTCCCGCGGCGCGGGCATTCTTTTGGGCCGCTTCCATCGTCGCCGGCATCAGGAAATATTCGGGCGGATGGGCAAGGGTAACGTCCATGCCGAACCGCGGAAGAAGCATGATGAGGCCCTGGGGCACGGAGAGCGGCTTGGCATAGCTCGGAGCGTAGGCCCAGGTGACAGCCAGCTTTCGGCCGCGTAGATTCTTGCCAAGTTTCTCGCGCATGGTCATCAAATCGGCCAGGGTCTGGCAGGGGTGGTCCACATCGCACTGCATGTTGATCACCGGAACGTCCGCCCACCGGGCCACTTCGCGCATGTAGGCGTTTCCCTCGCCGGGGATGAGGTCGTGACGTATGGCGATGGCGTGGCCATAGCGAGAGAGAATAATCCCGGTGTCCTTCGGGCTCTCGCCGTGGGCCACTTGCATGGCATCGGCGGTGAGGAAATGACCGTGGCCGCCGAGTTGGGTAACCCCGGCCTCGAAGGAATTGCGCGTGCGGGTGGATTTGTCGAAAAACATCAGAAAGATGGTTTTGTCCGGCAGGTAGCGATGCGGGATTTTCTTTTTAAATTTGCGCTTCAGGTCGGCCGAAACATCCAGCAAGACTTCCATCTGGTCGCAAGTCCACTCCTCGGTGGTGATGTAGTCCTTGCCCGGGAAAAGAGCTTTCTTCATGTGGGTGTTCAGATGGCCCTCAGGTTGACATAGTTCACGGAATCTTTTTTGGAAACCGCGTCCAGCAGCAGACGAAGCTGGTGGTAGGGGAGCATGTCAATCGTAGCCGCCGCGCCCGGCACCGCCGCCGTGGCGATGCGGCTGGCGGAAACGGGCTGGTGCGTCGCCGCATCCAGATCCACCTCGACGGCGCCATCGGAGAAGCGAGCGTGGCCGGAGCCGGAATCGATCGAGAGGGAATAGGCCTTGTTGCCGATGGTGCCATAAATGGTTCGTTGCTCTGCGCCGAATTCCACAAAAAAGCCATTGGCTTTTCCGTACTTCCGGTAGGTCTCCAGGCTGCCGAAGAAGCGCGGCTTCTCGATGTATGGGCCACCGTCTTCGGGACAAAAAACGTCGCAGTTTCCGCAATCGTTGCAGAAGTCGGCATAGTTGGCGAGCTGGTGCGCCTTGGCGATTTTGAGGGTACCACCCGGCTCGAAAGCGAGGCTGCCGTCTGGCCCCAGCCGGTAATTGGGATAGGAAATTTCGACCGCTTCATCCTCGTAAACGAAATTGGCATCGTTGGGGCAGACCGGCACGCACTTGTCGCAATTGATGCAATCGTAGAGATAGAGTTTGGAGCCGATTTTGCGCGGTACCGCCTTGTTCTGCTCGTAATAGTAGCGATGGTCAGCGGTGGTCTTGTCCACAATGCCGGGCGTATTGAGCACTCCGGCGGCGTCCACCAGCGCTTGCGGCAGTTCCTCCAGTTTCTGGCAGAGATGCTCGGCGAGAGCAACCGGCAGTTGCGGCGCCACCCTCCCGGAAAACTCCTGCGCCAGGGCCGCGCAGAAGGGCCTGATCGGGGTTGGCGGGCCGGCCGACCACTCCAGCAAACGAGGTTGAAGGGTTGACTGGATCCATGCGAGGGCGCTCGCACTGCCGCCCCGGTCGCTCGAGCCCAGGGATTCCCGCCATCGCTCGAGGACCTGCTCCACAGCGGCGCTGCTCTGGCCGGCATAGCGAAGCACAAAGTCGCCAATCGTCCCGACACCCATGGCCTTCATGGCCGCTTCCAGGCGGTCCATGTACCGCACCAGGCGGCCATAGCCTCCGGGACGAAGCAGGTCGGTGCAGGTGGTGACCGGGACAAAATTCATGGCGACTGCGTTCGAAACATTGTTGGCGTCGAGGCCGGCCGAGAAGGAGATGGGAATCGCCTGCCCCACTTGCTCGCGAAACTTTCGCACGAGGTTCAAGGTGATGACATGCAGGGGGGCGCCCGACATGTACATGACCTCGTCGGTGAAGAAGGTGCGGTGGTTTTTGACGACGAGCGTGTTGCTGAATTTAACCGCCAGGCGTTTGCCGCGCGAGCGAGCTACCCGGTCGAGCCGGTCCACAATTTCGAGCGCCTGCGGAAACTGCAAATCCTTGTCAAAAGCTTCCTGGGTCACGCGAATGTCTTGATAGCCCATCACGTCATGAAGGAGGTGTTCGACCGCCGGCTTGCCGAGCAGGGTGGGGTTCATCTTGATGCAGACGTGGACATCCATTTCCGTCAGCAAAAAATGGACGATGCGCTCGATTTCATCCGCCGGGCAGCCATGGAAGGTGGAAAGGGTGATGGTGTCGCTCAGGCGGGCGGGGAAGGGCAGGTCGCGGTAGCGGGCGAACTCGGGCGTTAGCTGGCCGCGCAACTCATTGACAATCGCCGTCGCGTCCTTCATGGATTCGATCCACTGCCGGACGCGCGGCGAGCTGATGCCTTCGAGATTGTAACCGACGCTCATGTCGTAGATCGTTTCGCGCTTGGAGCCGGGAAACTCATCGCCCAGCAGGCCGGAGGCCTTGAGGATTTCGATCAGCATGGCCGCTCCGACGTATTCGCGCAGGGAGAGATCAAGCTTCAGCTCCTGCGACCATTCGACGTTATAGCCGACGTTGGCCATATCAATGCACGGGCGCGGAATTTTCAGCTCGTCGAGGATCTGGACGGTCTTCAGCTCGATGATGCGCGAGCCAGCGAGCCAGGACAGGACGATGTTCTGCACCATCTGGTCGTGCGGGCCGGCGGCGGGACCAATCGGCGTCGAGGCGCGGTAGCCGTGGAAGAGGACCGAGGTATCAAGCGACGGATCGCCGCGGAAGAATTTCGCCCTGGGCAGATCAAAGATCTTGCCCTCGCGCTCGTACTCCCGGAACGCTCGCTTCAAGAGCAGGTCAAGCGAAAGCGGGAAGAGTTCGGCCATGGAAATACCGTGACCCGCAACCCGTGCCCAGCGACCCGTAGAAGCCGCCTAGGAGGGCGAGTTCATTCGTGTAAAACCGCGTCCAGATAGACGAGCGGAAACGCCGCGTAGAAGGCCATGGCGTCAACCAAGTGACGGATGGCGACGCGCTCGCCCGCGCTGTGAGCAACCGTCTCGTCTCCCGGCCCGAAGCCGATTGTCGGCACGCCCATGATCCCCATGCTGCCCACGCCGTTGGTGCTGAAGGTCCACTTGTCCACCACCGGCCGGGCATCGAAAAGGGCCTCATAGGTCGCCACACCCGCCCGCACCAGCGGATGGTCCTCCGCCAGCGACCACGTCGGGTAGTATTTTTCCATCGGGTAGCGCAGCCCGGTATAGCTGGGGCGATCGTAGCGCAAGATTTCCACCTCAGCGTCCTGAGCCCCGGGCAAGGCTTTGACCTGGGCCACCGCGCTCTCCCGCGTATCGCCCATCGTCAGCCGGCGATCCAGATGAATGGTGCAGACGCTGGGCACAGCGCAGAGCGAAGGCGCGAGCGACCGCACTTCCGTCACCGCAATCGTGCCTTTTCCCAGAAAGGGGTCGTCCGGGAGGCGCTCGTTGAGCTTTTCCACTTCGGCAATGAGTCTTGTCATCTTGTAGATCGCGTTGTCTCCCCTCTCCGGGGCGCTCGCGTGGCAGGAGCGGCCTCGCAGGTGAACTTCCATCTCCATTCTTCCGCGGTGACCGCGATGAACGCGGAGGTTCGTCGGCTCGGTGAGCACAACGCAGTCCGCCTTGATTCCGTCCTCTTTCAAAATATAAACCCAGGGAAGGCCGTCGCAGTCCTCTTCCTGCACCGTGCCGGCGACATAGAGCGTGTAATCGCCGAGAAGATTCATCTCCTGGATGATCTTCCCCGCGTAAACCAGCGAAGCCATTCCGGCGCGTTGATCACAAGCGCCCCGACCGTAAATGAAGCCATCTTCCACCTTGCCCTGAAAGGGATCGAAAGACCATTCGCGGATATCGCCCACGCCGACGGTGTCAGTGTGGGAGTCCATCATGATGACTTTCCGCCCCCGGCCAATGCGCCCGAGAAGGTTGCCCATCGGATCCACGCGGACCTCGTCGAACCCGACCTTCTCCATCTCCTGCCGGATGCGACGAATGACCGGGCCTTCCTGGCAGCTTTCGGCGGGTATGGCAATCAGTTCGCGCAGGAACCGCACCACATCTTTTTCGAGCGCTTGAGCGGCCGCCATGATCTTCCGGCGACTGCTGCCAATGGCTTCGATCGTTCTCATGCGCTCCCCGCTTCAAAAAATCAGGGTGGCTGGTGCCAACGGTTTCAGCCAGTCCCTGGCTCAAGCTGGCCACCGAGGGCGGCGACCCCTTCCGCCGGATTTTTGAGGCAGGCGGCTAGCGGTCTGCCTTTTGCCTCGGCGCACCCTGCTCCTTGAGGGCGCGAAGCACTGTCTCTGGCCGGATGGGCAGTTCTCGAAAACGAATCCCGATGGCGTTGTAAATGGCGTTGGCAACCGCCGGGGCAGGACCGTTGATGGGAACCTCGGCGATCGACTTCGCCCCGTAAGGACCAAGCGGCTCTTCCGTCTCGACCAAAATCGTCGTGAGCCTGGGCATGTCTTTGGCGCTGAACATCTTATAGTCGGTGAAGGTCGGGTTGAGCATCCGGCCGCAGTCGTCGAAAAGCATTTGCTCCGAAAGAGCGTAACCCAGGCTCTGCGCCACCGCCCCCTCGACCTGCCCCTCTGCCTGCATGGGATTGATGGCCACTCCCAGGTCCACCGCCGAAACCAGGTGCACTACCCGCACGTGGCCGGTTTCCCGATTCACCTCCACCTCGGCCAATTGCGCCACAAACGGCGGCGGGCTATCGGTGAGGAAATGCGAGGCGCTATCCATGATCTGGAGCTTTTCTTTGTAGAGCGCTTGCATGGCCACTTCCGCCATCGTCACCGATTTCGTACATTCGCATTTGGTCACAACCTTATTGTCCTTGCAGGTCAGCTTGTCCGGCGGCACATCCATCATCTTGGAAGCAACCTGCAAGATTTGCTCCCGAACCTTTTCCGCCGCCTTCTTCACCGCTCCGCCCGAGATGATCGTCGTGCTGGAGGCATAGGCGCCAACGTCAAAGGGGGTAAAGTCGGTGTCAGAGGAACAGACAATCATCTTTTCCACGTCCACGCCAAGCGTCTCCGCCGCGATCTGCGCCAGGACGGTGTCTGCCCCGGTGCCGATGTCCGACGCGCCAACCTGAAGATTAAACGAGCCATCTTCATTCATCTTCAGCATAGCCGAGGCCCAATCAATTCCGGCGATGCCGCTTCCCTGCATGGCGCAGGCTACGCCCACGCCGCGACAAATGGTGTCCTGATCCTTCGCCGGGCGACTTCGCTTCTCCTTCCAACCAATCGCCTCCGCGCCGCGCCTCAGGCATTCGGGTAAGCCGGAAGTCCGGATGTGCCGGGGCAGGCCCCGCCTGCCCTCGCCCAGCACCGCCGAGAGTTCATCCGTGTCGCCCTGGCGGATGATGTTTTTCAGGCGAAACTCAATCGGGTCCATGCCCAGCTTTTCCGCGATTTCGTCCACCATCGACTCCTGGGCAAAAAAGCCCTGCGGGCAGCCGTAGCCCCGGAAGGCGCCGGCGACCGGATGGTTCGTGTAGGCGATGTGACACTCAAAGCGCATATTGGGCGAGCGATAAAGCGGCAGAACCTTGCTGCCGGTGTTCCCCTGCACCGTTTTGGAGTGACTGCCATAGGCGCCGGTGGTGGCCAGCACGGTCATCTGATTGGCGGTGATGGTGCCGTCGCGCTTGACCCCCATTTTCAGGCGCAGGATCTGCGGGTGGCGGCTGCGGCTCATGAAAAACTCTTCTCGCCGCGTCAACTCCATTTTCACCGGCCGCCGCGTGGCCAGCGTCAGGGCTCCGCATATGTCCTCAAGCAGCATTTCCTGCTTCCCGCCAAAGCCGCCGCCGATGCGCGGCTTGATGACGTGAACGTCCTTCACCGGCAACTGCAAAATCATCGCCACCTGCCGGCGCGTGTGATAAGGGACCTGGGTGCTCGAGCGAATGACGAGCCGGCCGTCTTCATCCAGGTAGGTAATCGTCACGTGCGGCTCAAGCGAGCAATGTTGCACGCGGGGCGTGCGATATTCGTTTTCAAAAATGAAATCGGCCTCCTGGAAGCCCTTCTCGACATTCCCCACCTCGCGGAGAATATGCCCGGCAATGTTGTGCGCGGCATCGTAGATTCCGGTGGAATCCGGCTCATCGTGGATCACTCCCGCGCCCGGATCCATGGCATGCTCCACGTCGAGCACCCCCGGGAGGATCTCGTAATCCACCTCGATAAGTTCGAGCGCCCGCTCGGCAATCGCTCGCGTCTCGGCAGCCACGGCGGCGACGCGGTCGCCCACAAAGCGCACTTTGCTGTCCAGGAGATAGGTATCGTACGGTGAAGGCTCCGGCCAGCTCTGACCGGCGGTGGTGTGAGGCACCCGCGGCACATCCCGGTAAGTCAGCACGGCATGCACGCCGGCCAGGGCCTTTGCCTTGCGCGCGTCAATCCGCTTGATGCGAGCGTGAGCGTGGGGGCTGGGAAAAATCTTTCCGTAGAGCATTCCCAGCATGTGGATGTCATCGGTGAACGCCGGGCGGCCGGTTACCAGCTTGACCCCGTCCACCTTGCGGACTCGCTTGCCGACTTGGGCGTATTCCTTGCTCATGATAGGCATCGTCTCGATGTAGGGCATTTCGTGCCGCGGTCAAAAATGCCGACCTAAAGGTCGCCGCTACCAGCAGGAATCTCAGACATAAACGCGTTCCTTCCTGCGTTTTGGCACTTTGGCGCGTTCGCGATAAACCCTCGCCGCGGCGAGAATCGCTTCCACTGGCTTGGCGTAACCCGTGCAGCGGCAGAAAGTCCCGGCGAGCATGTCGCGCACCTGCTCTTCCGTCGGATCGGGATATTGGGCAAGCAAGGCTTTCGCGCACAGAATCATCGCCGGGGTGCAAAAACCGCACTGCACCGCCCCGTGGTCGAGAAATGCCTCCTGGATGGGATCGAGCCTGCCGTCTTTCGCCACGCCTTCAATGGTCAGGATCTCGCGTTCATCCGCTTGGGCGGCAAACATCAGACAGGAATTCACCGGCTTGCCATCCACCAGGACGGCACAGGCACCGCATTCTCCGGTCTCGCAGCCGCGCTTGACGCCGAAGTAGCCTTCCCGGCGGAGGACGTCGAGCAACAGATCGCCTGGGCCAATCGTCCACTCTTTCGCCTCGCCGTTGATGGTTAAAGCGATCCTCATGCTCTCTTGAGCTCGTATCCGATCCGCCCGGCGCACTCCTCGAGCGCATGTCGCACCAGGACAGCGCTCATCTCCCGGCGGTATTCAGCCGTCGAACGGATGTCCGTCACGGGCCGAACCTCTTCGGAGACTTTTCGGCAAACGCGCTCGAGCAATGCCCGGTCCAAAGTATTTCCGGTCAGCATTTCCTCGGCTTGGCGGGCGCGGAGGGGCGTTGGCGAAACGGCGCCGAGGGCAATCCGAGCCCACGCGCATCGGCCCTGGCGATCCAATTGAATACCAGCGGCCACATTCACCACGGAAATATCACTCAGCGTGCGCCCCAGCTTTTGAAAGGACCAAGCCGCCCGACCACGCGGCGGCTCCGGAATCAAGATCTCAACAAGGAGCGAGCCCTTGAGAACGGTTTTGCGCACGCCGAGAAAAAACTCGCTCAGGGGGACGTTGCGGCGGCCCGCCGCGGCGGGGCCAGCCATGACGACGTCGGCATCGAGAGCGAGCAACGGGGGTGCGAGGTCGGCAGCCGGAGAAGCATTCGCCAGATTGCCGCCGATGGTCGCCATATTGCGAAGCTGGATCGAACCGGACGAAGCTGCCGCCTGCGCCAGGATGCCGCTGCCGAACTTCTTGAGGGCCGGGGAATGTTCAATGTCCCACATCGAGGTGGTGGCGCCGATGGCGTAACCGCCGTCCCGCGCCTGGATGTAACTCAGTCCGAGCCGGCCGATGTCCACCACAAACCGGACCGAGCGATCTGCTTGGACGATCAAGTCGGTTCCGCCGGCTACAAAACGCCCCTTGCCCCGCCGCGGCGGGCGCATGAATCGCAAAGCTTCAGCAATGGTGGTGGGACGGTAGAAAGCCTCGATGCGGTTCGCCATCGCCGATCCCCGACGAGTCTGCCCTGGTTAGCCAGGAGCGTGACACGCGAAAGTGCGCGTCTTTCGAGGGCAGACAAAAAGGCCGCCCAGCGCGGCCAGAATTCCGAGACTCACGGGCGGCTCAGGCCTCCGGGCGGAGCCCGTCCCGAGACTTCGGGACAAGGAAACGCAACAATTCTATCAGAGCAGCGGAGGCCCTCCAAGGAGTTTGGCAGCGGCGCGCCGATGCCGGCGGAGATAGGGCGCCACGTCAATCGTTCGCAGTTCCCTTCCCTCCACGACCACCCGTCCTTCTACAACCAGGGTGTGCACCCGGGCCGGCGCGCACAACAACAACGCCAGCAGAGGGTCACCGGCGCCGCTATAGCCCAGCTCACTCAAGTCGAATAGAGCGACGTCAGCCCGTTTGCCGACCTCCAAGCTGCCGAGGTCTTCGCGCCCCAGGCAGGCGGCGCCTTCCACCGTCGCCAGGCGCAAAGCTTCTTTGACCGTCAAGGCCGTCGCTCCCCCTGCCACTCGAGCGAGCAAGAGCGCTTGCCTCACCTCGGCCAGCATCTCGGAGCTGTCATTCGACGCACTGCCGTCCACACCCAATCCCACGGGACAGCCGCAGCGGCGGAGAGCCTTCACCGGGGCAATGCCTGACCCAAGGCGCATGTTGGAAGTGGGACAGTGGGCGATGCCGACCCGCGCGCGACCCAGCCGCTCCACCTCCCCATCGTTGAAGTGAATGCCATGGGCCAACCAGGTGGTGTCTGCCATCCAGCCGGCTTCCTCAAGAAACTCGAGCGGTCGCTGGCCAAATCTCTCCCGGCAATGCGCTTCTTCACTCTTCGTCTCGGCAAGATGTGTGTGCAATCGAACCCGGTGCCGCCTGGCCAACTCCGCCGTTTCCCGCATGAGGTGCTTGCTGACCGAGAAGGGGGAACAGGGGGCCAGGCCGATGCGCAGCATCGCGCCCGGTCTCGGGTCGTGATACTTCGAAATCACTCGTTCCGAATCGGCCAGAATGGCCGGCTCATCTTGCACCACCGAGTCCGGCGGCAGACCGCCGTCCTTTTGGCTTACGCTCATGCTGCCGCGGCAGGGATGAAATCGCATGCCAATCTTTCGGGCGGCTTCGATCTCCGCGTCCATGAGATAGGCCTGGCCGCGGGGGAAAAGATAGTGATGGTCGGAAGAGGTCGTGCAACCGGAGAGCATCAGCTCCGCCATGCCCACCATGGCGGCGAGATACATCGCCTCTTCGTCCAGGCGGGCCCAGATGGGATAGAGGGTTTTCAGCCAATCGAAAAGTTCAGCGTTAGCGGCGGCTGGAACAGCGCGCGTCAACGTCTGGCAGAGATGGTGGTGGGTGTTGATGAGTCCCGGAACAGCCAGCAAGTGGCGAGCGGAGAGGGTTCTGCTCGCCCCGATTCGATCGGGGCTCGCGCGAACCCGCCAGGGCGGGCGCGCCGGTCGCCCGCCGATTTGCCGGATTTCCCCGTCCTCAGCGTACAGGAACCCTCCGCGGATGACGGTATCCCGAGGATCCATCGTCACCAGGGTGTGAATGTCTTTGATCAGAAGGGAAGTGAATTTTCGAGATCTCATGATGGATCAAGAAACCGATGTTTGCGGAACCAAGCCGCGCTCAGCCAGCAAATCGGCAAGCGGGCCGAGCTCCGGAGAAACTTCAAACGGGCCGGAGACGGCGCTGGTGGCCGATTTGATGTCTTTGAGGCCGTTGCCGGTGATCACGGCCAAGGCGCTGGCCTGTTTGGGAATGAGTCCTTCGACGACGGCCCGGCGCAGGCCAGCTACTGCGGTGGCGGCAGCCGGCTCAGCAAAAACGCCGGCCAGCCGGCCGGTGTAGCGCATGGCGTCCATAATTTCTTCGTCCGAAACATTGAGCATGGTGCCGCCGGATTCCCGGACGGCCAGCACGGCCTTTTTCCAGTTGCGGGGCACGCCGACGGCGATGCTATCCGCCAGGGTGTTTGGTTCAACGGGGCGAAGAGGCTCGCCCGAGCGAAACGCGGCGGTCACCGGCGCCGCCCCCTCCGCCTGGACACCCAACATTTTGGGCGTCCGGCGAACCAGGCCCAGCGCTTTCATCTCGCGAAAACCTTTCCAGGCGCCGGCGATGGTACACCCGTCGCCCACGGAAACCGCGACCCAATCGGGAAGCTGCCACTCGAGCTGCTCGCAAATTTCCAGGCTGACTGTCTTTTTCCCTTCGACCAGGTAGGGGTTGATGGCGCAGTTGCGGTTATACCAGCCCCACCGCTCGCAGGCCTGCTGGCAGAGACCGTAGGCCTGCTCGTAGCTTCCCTGGACGCGCAAGACCGTGGCGCCGAAAATGAGAAGCTGAGTCACTTTTGGCTCGGGCGCGCGCTCGGGAACAAAGATGAAGCTGCGCATCCCGGTCGAGGCCGCCATTCCGGCCAGCGATGAGGCGGCATTGCCCGTGCTGGCACAGGCGATGGTCTGCCGCCGCTTCTCCAAAGCTTTGGCGACGCCGACCGCACTGGCGCGGTCTTTGAGCGAACCAGTGGGATTGCGGCCGTCATCCTTGAGATAGAGCTTTCTGACGCCGACGTGCCGGGCAAGCGCCGCGGTCTCCAGGATGGGCGTCCACCCCACGGGCAAAGCGGGAAGGGGAGAGCGGTCGCTGATGGGCAAGAGCTCGCGGTAGCGCCAATGGCTGCGATCGGCACGCCGGGCGAGCGACTTGCGATTGAGCCTCTTTCCAATTGCCCGGTAATCATACTGCACGTCCAGGATGCCGGTGATTCCACAGTCGGGACACGTGTAGCCCACTCGCGTCGAGTGGACGCGACCGCAAAATACGCACCGGAGTCCGGTCACAAAGGACATCTTCCCGCCCCCAACGCGGTTCACGGCGAGCCCCGATTAGCTCGGGGCAAGCCCGACTATCATATCGCAGGACAAGAGGCTGAGGAAAAGCGAAGCCTCGCCCGTGTGAGTCAAATTGACGGCTTGGGGGGACGGCCGCTATAATACTTTTGAATGAAAGGCTCCCCTGGGGATGCTAGCAAGGGGCCAGGCCATCGCGGGCGGGTGCTGGCAATTGATTTTGGCACGCGCCGGTTGGGCCTGGCCGTCTCCGATCTTCTCGGTATCACGACCCAAGCCCTGTCCAGCCTGGAACGAGTGAATCGCAACGAGGATTTTCGTCGCTTGCGCAAGGTTTGCCGGGAGCACGAGGTGAAACAAATCGTGGTTGGCTATCCCCTTCGTTTGAGTGGCGATGAGGGAGAAATGGCCCGGCGGGCGGCCTCGTTTGCGCGGCGCCTGCACCGCGAGCTTGGCCTGCCGGTGGCGCTGGAAGATGAGCGGCTCACCACGTTTGCGGCAAAAGAAATTCTCTCCGAGTCAGGAGCATCCCGGCAACGGCAGGGCCGGGCAGTGGATAGCGTGGCAGCCAGCCTCGTTCTTCGGGCTTATCTTGATCGCCAAGCGAAGGCGAGGGAGTAGGCTTTGGCACATCCGGTGCGCAAGTCTGTTCTATTTGCCGTTCTGGTCGCCGTGGCGGGAGTTTCGTGGATGGCGATGGAGCTGTGGCGTCCCTACCAGGGGTACGGCCAGCCGATTTTTGTGGTCATTGCCCCGGGCACGCATCGCGCCACCATTGCCACGCAACTGGCCGGTGCTGGCGTCATCCGCAGCCGGTTCCCTTTCGTGTTGATCTGCCTTCTCAAGCCAAAGCAAACGCTGAAGGCCGGGGAATATTACTTCCAGAAGCCGCTCTCGCCCTACGACGTTTTTGAAAAGCTGGCGCGTGGCGAAGTCTATCAGCACATGCTGGCGATCCTCGAGGGTCTTACCATGTTCGAGATCGCGCGGCAATTCGAGCGCGAAGGGCTGGTCACGGCGGAAAGTTTTCTCGAGGCAGCGCGGGACGTTTCCCTGATTTCCGATTTGGCTCCCGAAGCGCCTAACCTGGAAGGCTATCTTTTCCCCGACACCTATTCCTTCCCCATGGGGGTGAGCCCGCACCAGATTGTGGCGACGATGGTGCAACGCTTCCGGCAGGTCTTTGACCAGTTTGGGCCGCACGGCCGCAATCCTTACAGCCTTTCTGTCCACGGATTGGTGACCATGGCGTCGCTCGTCGAAAAAGAGACATCCAACACCCAGGAACGTTTTTTGGTGGCGGGCGTGTTTTACAACCGCTTGCGGCGGCAGGTGGCGCTTCAGTGCGACCCAACCGTCATTTACGCCGCTCGGTTGCTCAATCGCTTTGGCGGAACAATTGACCGCCAAACGCTCGCCATCCGGTCACCTTACAACACCTACCGGAACCGCGGGCTGCCGCCCGGGCCGATCGCCAATCCCGGCAAAAGCTCGCTCGAGGCGGCTCTCTACCCGCCTTATGTGGACTATCTATACTTCGTGAGTAACACCCGCGGCGGGCATTTCTTCGGCAAGACGCTCGCCCAGCACTCGGAGAATGTGGCGCGCTATCGGCATCTTCTGGCCCAGCAGGCCCTGGCTCAGGCAGTCGCCCAGCAAAGCGGGAGGGCAGAGGCCACCCCACCGGTGGCGGGAAGCGGGCGAACGGCGACGACCGCGCCGTCCCAAGCGACTCCTCGTCCGCCCAAGAAGCTCCTCACGCCTCCCCAGCCTCCCAAAACGACAACCGCGCCACAACGGGGCGACGGTTCCGTAAAGAACCCCAAAAGCGGTAGAATCTCGACGAGGCCTCCAGCCGGCCGATCCCGTTAGGGGAGACTGGTGAGCAAGACGAAAAAGTCCCTGATCCTGGAGGTCGCCCGGGGGATGAATCTCCGCCGCGCG
The DNA here is from genome assembly GCA_036514995.1 of Candidatus Acidiferrales bacterium. Classification (NCBI taxonomy): domain Bacteria; kingdom Pseudomonadati; phylum Acidobacteriota; class Terriglobia; order Candidatus Acidiferrales; species Candidatus Acidiferrales bacterium. Next base: position 7,517 of record DATBWB010000058.1, on the reverse strand, counting down.
ACACTATCCGATCTGGATGGCATTGCCCGGCGGCTGATCGTTCAGCTCGGGCCGGAAGAGGGCCCGACTTCGCTCGACTACCTGGCAAGTGTGTTGGAGGACGCCGGCATCCCGGTGGTCGAATCGCAAGCCACCGATACCGAGGGCCGCTACGAAGAAGAATTTCGCGACCTCCTTCATTTCAGCACGCTCTACGACGCGGAGGTATCGCTCGTCCGCTTGGACGAACTCTGGCGAAAATTCCAGAAGGTGGCGGACCGCCGCGCCCTGAACCGGGTGCGGGCGGTGGCTCAGAAAGGCCAGCGCCGGGCGATGATGATCGCGCGCAACGCGAAGGTTGCCTCCAACAAGCGAGCTGAGAAAGAGGAGATCGCGCTCTGGTTCGGCCGGTGGCTGGAGCTCCCCGATGCCTTCTTTGACTGGTTGGAATTGCGAAAGCAGTCGCCGGAATTCCAGGAGCGCTTTGGCCCGGCCGGGCCGGCGGTTTGATACTCTCCCGTGACCCTGCTCGAACTGGAGTCGGTGGATCTTGGGCTGCCGGTGGGGACGCTGCGGCTCTCCCTCTACGACGAAGAGACACAAGAGCCGCTGACCCCGGCGAGCGCGGTGCCCGTGTGGACGGAAATCCTGGCTGCCCTGTTTGGCAGCCAGGCTTATTCGCTCGACTTCTTCAGCCAGACGCGGCGGGTGGGAGATTTTTGCGCTGGCCACGGGATTCCCTGTTGCATGCTTGCCGGCGAGCGGTGCTTGAGCGTCGCCTCGCCCGGGGCGGAATCGCTGGCGCAACTGGCGCAGCGCTTCTACGGCGATCTCTTCGGCGGTCGGGCCGGAAATGGCGCCAGTGCCGATCCCGATCTGGAAAGAGACCTTTCCCATCGCGGCGTCGATGCCTATGCTGGCGCCCTCGAACGCTACACCGCCATGGCGGTCATCGAACTCTACGACGGCCAGGTGATCGTGTTCTCCGATCGACTCACAACCGCCGATCTCGCCAGGCAACTGCAACCCATTGCCGCCCGTCATAACCTGAGGATGAAAATGTAAGCCGGCGTCAGGGCATGGCCGGCTTCGATTGACAGGCTATCGGAGCGGCTGCTAGATTGCCCATTTGCTCGGCGGCCGCCGCGGATCACCGGGGATCGAAGGCTTTATGAAATGTGCCATCATCGTCATCGTCTCGACCCTGGCGCTGGGTGGCTGCGGCCCCAAGGTGAAGGTGATCAAGCGGCTGCCACCCTCGGCCATACGCCCCGCGCAGGAAGCGACGCTGGACACGCTTCTCGAGCGATATCGCGCCTGGGCGGACTCCATCCGCACTCTCAACGCCACGGTGCAACTCTTCCCTACCGCCGGTTCGACCTATTCCGGGGTCATCGAGCAATACCACGACATTCGCGCCTTCATCCTTGCCGAGCGGCCGGCCAAGCTGCGCCTCATCGGCCAGGCGCCCCTTGTTCACACCAACATTTTTGACATGGTGACGGATGGCGAGACGTTCCAGATTTCCATCCCGTCCAAGAAGAAGTTCATCGTGGGTCCGAACCGCCTGGAGCGCGTTTCGAAGAAGCCGATTGAAAACCTCCGGCCGGGGCACCTGGTGGAGGCGCTCTTACCGTCACCCGTCGCCGAGCGCTCGGCCGATTCTGGTTTGCGAACCTTTCCCGAGGAGTGGGACGCGCCGCCGTATCGTTACTACGTCATTTCTCTGCTGCGGGAAAAGCCGGCCGGGGGCGAAGCCGGCCTCGAGATCCAGAAAAAAATATGGCTGGATCGGGCGGACTTGAGCGTAGCCCGCATTCAGAGTTTTGCGTCCGGCGGGCGGCTGGTCTCCGATGCAACCTATGCCGACTATGCGGCTTTCGGCGAGATCAACTACCCGCGCTCGATCACGCTTCTGCGGCCACGCGACGATTACACGCTGGTTCTCCAGGTTCAGAAATTGATCGCCAATCAACCGCTCGCCGCCGAAAAATTTGAGCTGGCCCAGCCGCCCGGCTCGGAGTTGGTGAAGCTCGAAGCCTCGAAGGAAGCTTCACGATGATCGCTGAGTTGATCAGCCGCAACATCGCCCATCGCCCCGTGCGGACGGCGATCAGTATCATCGCCATCGCCGTCGAGGTGACCTTGGTCGTTATCATCGTGGGTTTGACGAGCGGGCTGCTTCAAGACTCGGCCAAGCGCATTGAGGGCATCGGTGCCGACATCATGATGCAGCCGCCCTCTTCGTCGTTGATTCTGGCCTTCAGCGGCGCGCCCATGCCCATCCGGATCCGGGAGAAGCTCGAGCAAATGAAGGGCGTCAAGGCGGTGGCGCCGGTCCTGGTTCAGTTCCATTCCGCCGGCATTGAGTTGATCTATGGCATCGAGCCGAAGAGCTTCGACGCCGTTTCGGGCGGCTTCGTGTTCCACCAGGGAGGCGCATTCGAGGAACCGGACGAGCTTCTGGTGGACGATTTCTATGCCGCGGCCAAAAAGATTCGCGTGGGGGAAACCAGGCGTTTGCTGGACCATGATTTTCGGGTGGTCGGCATCGTCGAGCACGGCAAGGGATCGCGCCTGTTCGTCCCCCTCGCCACTCTTCAGGACCTTTCCGGGTCGCAAGACAAAGCTTCCATCTTCTTTGTCAAGTGCAAAGACCCGGAGGAAACCAGCCAGGTGATGGCGGCCATGCAGCGGGTCTTTCCCCGGCACCAGCTCCGGCCGCTCAAATCCTACCTTTCCATGATGACCTCGAGCAGCCTGCCCGGGTTGAACGCGTTCGTTGACTCCATGATCGTGCTGGCGGTGGTCATCGGGTTCCTGGTGATTTTCCTCTCCATGTACACCACCATCCTCGAGCGCACCCACGAAATCGGGATTCTGAAATCCATGGGCGCTTCCGACCGCTACCTCGTCAAGCTGGTGCTGAGCGAGGCGGGGCTGCTTGGCGGCATCGGCATCGGCGCGGGCATCGGCCTGAGCTACCTGACGCGGGCGCTGATGCTAAATCTCTTTCCCACCCTGATCATCCTCATCACCGGCGGCTGGCTCGCAAAAGCTTCGTTCCTGGCAGCCGTCGCGGCTCTGGCCGGCGCCCTTTACCCGGCCTATCTGGCCGCCAAACAGGACCCCATTGAAGCCTTGGCGTATGAGTAGGGGCCGGTCTTTAGACCGCGCCAAAACGAGGGCAAGCGAGAGAGAGAGGGCAAGCTGAAGCTTGCCCCTACGCTGTGCCGTGCGTGGGAAAGGCCGGGGCTGGCAGACCCGCGCTGATGGGTGTAAGATTTATGTTTGGTCGGGGCGTAGCGTGCCCCGTGAGGCGGGGTTGTCCGAAGCTATCCTAAAAACCGAGAATCTCTGGAAGATCTACCGCGTGGGCAAGGTAGATGTGGCCGCCTTGCAAGGGGTATCGTTGGAGGTGATGCCGGGGGAATTCGTTGCCGTCATGGGCCCTTCCGGCTGCGGAAAATCCACGCTGCTCTATATCATCGGTGGGCTGACGCAGGCCACTCGGGGCCGGGTGCTGGTGGATGGGAACGACCTCACTGAACTTTCGGACGCCGTGCGGACGCAGATTCGTCGCACCAAGATCGGCTTCGTGTTCCAGCGGTTCAACCTCCTTCCGACACTGACCGCCGAAGGCAATATCGCCATCGCCCAGCACATCCACGGCAACGGCTTCGATCCCCACCGCTTTAAGCTGGTCACCGACTTGCTCGGGCTGAGCGAGCGCCTTCGCCACAAACCCTCCATGCTCTCCGGCGGCGAGCAGCAGCGCGTCGCCATCGCCCGCGCCATCATCAACGAACCTAAAATTGTGCTGGCGGATGAGCCCACCGGCAACCTGGACAGCAAGACCGCGGAAGTCGTGCTGAAGATGCTCGAAAAGCTGAACCAGGAATTGGGGCAGACCATCCTGATGATCACCCATAACCCGGAGGCCGCAGCCTACGCCCGCCGGGTGATGCACATGCGCGATGGACAAATCCAGGACGGCGTCGCCTAGTGCCGTTCCAACTATTTGAGGCCATTTTCGGCAAGTCACACGGCATGCTTTATTGATCATCCAGGATCGAGATGTATAGGCTCATCAAGTTGGAACGGCACCAGTCATGCGCCAGGCTGGAAAAATTCGTATGAATCCATCGCGAAATTTTTCGCGCTTTTTCTTCTGGTCGCAGGAGCGCGGCACCTGGCAGTATGACATCGCCGTTGCCGCCGTCCTCCTCTTTGTCTTCCTCACTCCCCGGAGCTGGTTCCACGACCAGGTTCCAACCCCCAATCCCACCGCCGGGATCCAGTTGCTTACCGAAGAGCCCGCGGCTCGCTTGAGAGTCTATCGAGTGAGCGCGGAGTTGCTGCCCGCCGCCGACAAGCCCGGCTGGGAACGCGCCGTGCATCAAGCGCTTGCGAAAAACCTTCAGCCGCCTTTTACGATCTTGAGGATCGAGCCGGTAACCGAAGGGGACGGTTCCGTCCTCTGGTATGCGGTGACCGTTCGCAAGTAGCTTGCCCCGATTCAACGGGGCTTGCCCACGGTAGGGCGAATGAATATCCGCGAGTCCCTTATGCATGCCTCAGTCGGTCGCCGTAACGCGCTCTTCCCCGCAGCCCTTCCTTGCCCGCAGCCTTTGTTTCGGGTATAGTCGGACGCTCGTTGAGCACTTCTTAAAGGAGTTCGACTGTCATGCCAGGATTGCTGAGCCGGATTCTGCCGCGCGAACTGTCTTTCTTCGACCTGTTCGCCGAGCAGGCGGAGAACATCCACGCCGCTGCCAAGGCTCTGACCGAACTGCTGGAGCATTACACCGACGTGGCTGCCCAGACGGGAAAGATCAAAGACCTCGAGCACAAGGGCGACACCATCACCCACAACCTCATGAGGCGGCTCGACCAAACGTTCATTACCCCCTTTGGCCGCGAAGACATCCACGAGCTTGCCAGCAAAATGGACGACGTGCTCGACCTGATTGATGCTGTTGCCGGCCGGCTGGTAATTTACGGCCTCGAGCACATCCGCCCCGGCGTGGTCGAGCTGGCCAAGATCGTGCTGCGGGCCGCCGAGCAGGTGGTGGCGGCGGTGCGTGTGCTCGAGAAGCGGAACCATGTCCTCATCCTCGACTACTGCATTGAGATCAACCGGCTGGAAAATGAAGGTGATCGGCTCTGCCACTCCCTGATCGCTCAGCTCTTCGAAGAAGAAAAGGACCCCGTGCAAATTATCAAGTGGAAAGAGATCATCGAAGTGCTCGAGTTCGCCACCGACAAGTGCGAGGACGTCGCCAACGTCCTGGAAGCCGTCGTTCTGAAAGGCGGCTGAGCTCGACGGCCGTCCTCTGTACCCCGCTAGCTTCGTGACTTATCCGTGTTTGGGGAAGGCATCTGCTCGGAGGCCACCCGATGGCGGGAATTGAGACTTCCACCCTGGTTGTCCTTCTCCTTGTCTTGGCGGCCGAGTTCGTGAACGGCTGGACGGACGCTCCCAATGCCATCGCCACCGTCGTTTCCACCCGGGTGCTCCGGCCGTATCCGGCCGTGCTCATGGCAACGGCCCTGAACATCGCCGGTGCCTTTGCCGGCCAGGCCGTGGCGCATACCATTGGGAAAGGGATTGTCAATCCAGCCGTCATCAACTTGCAGACCATCGCCACTGCCATGATCGCCATTGTTTGCTGGAGCATGCTGGCCTGGACGCGTGGCCTGCCTACCAGCGAAAGCCACGCTCTGGTCGCCGGGCTCAGCGGAGCCGCCCTGGCAACGGCCGGGCCACAGGCGCTGCTCTGGGAGGGGTGGAAAAAGGTTCTCGTCGGTATCGGATTTTCCTCCTTCCTCGGCTTCGGCGGCGGCTTGCTCTTAATGATTCTGGTCTATCGCATCTTCTTTCGGGCCCGTCCGGAAAGGGTGCGAGTGATTTTTGGCCGGCTCCAGATTCTCTCAGCCGCGTTTATGGCTTTCAGCCACGGCAACAACGACGGCCAGAAGTTCATCGGCGTCTTTGCCCTGGCTCTTTTTCTGGGAGGTTTGACGCCGGCATTCGCTATCCCCAACTGGGTCGTCCTGCTCTGCGCGGTAACGATGGGCATGGGCACCGCCGTCGGGGGCTGGCGCATCGTCCGCACCATGGGGCTGCGACTCACCAAGCTAGAGCCCGTGCATGGCTTTTGCGCCGAGACCGCCGCCGCCCTCACCATCGAACTCGCCTCCCGCCTCGGCGTGCCCCTCAGCACCACTCACACCATCAACACCGCCATTATGGGTGTCGGCAGCACTCGTGGCTTCTCCGCCGTGCGCTGGGGCGTAGGCCGAGAAATGGTAATCGCCTGGATTCTCACTTTCCCCTTCTGCGCCTTTCTGGGCTGGGGCGTCACGAAAATTCTCCAAGTGTTCTGGCACTAGCCCGCCATCAGGCCGGGCAGGTTCATGGCGGGATAAGAGAAAAGAATGCAAAAGGAAACTAGCCTCGTCACGGACTTTCTGTTCACGACCCTCGGCCGTACCGGGCAGCGAGTCTTCCGGCTCGGGTTGAGCGGTCGTTACCGGCCGGGCGGGGCGGCGCTTCGCGCGGGCATCGAAGCCGGCATGAACTACCTTTTCTGGTTTTACTGGGATGTGCAGATGGTCCGGGTTCTCCGCGAAGTGCTGCCCGCCCATCACGAGAAGTTTGTCGTGGCCACCGGCGTGGGCAATTTCGGTAACTGGGTGGTTCGCCGGGGCCTCGAAAGCTGCCTCCGGCGGTTACACACCGACTACCTTGATGTGTTCCATATTTTAAGGGTGGGAGCTTGCGCAGAAAAAGATGCGGCTTGCCTGTGCCACACGCTCAATCCGTGTGGCCAGAGTCCTTCTATTCGTCTAGAATGGTTGCCACGTAAACCATGCCCGAACCTCCTTCCGAAACAAAGAAGGGCGCAGCCGAGCCGGGCTCGAAGACCGACAACAAGGCTGCCGCAGGGCCTCCGGCCACTCGCTACCCGTTCGTTGCCGCTGCCGAGCTGATCGACGTGCGGTCGGAGACCGCGGTCAAGGCACGCACCACTGACCTGAGCGTCAGTGGTTGTTACGTGGATACGATGAACCCCTTCTCGGCGGGCACCGAACTCAAGCTGCGGCTCACGCATCACGAAAGGACTTTCGAAGCTTCTGGTACAGTGGTTCATTCCCAGCCGGGCATGGGGATGGGGATCGCCTTTACGCGCGTTGAGCCGGACCAAAAGCCGGCGCTGGAGAGATGGCTCGCCGAGCTAAGGGGAGAGAAGATCTCGGTCCCCGAGGCCCCAAGACCCCGTGACACGACCCAGGAGTCGTCCTTGTCCGAGCGCCAAATCTTGAGCCTGCTCATCAGCCTTCTGATCAAAAAAGGGATTCTGACCGAGGCGGAAGGATCCGCGCTGCTCCGGGCACTGCGTCGCTAGCGCCGTTCCAACTGCTTGCCCCCAGGAGTTGCGCTGGATCGTCTCGAAGCTTCGGGACCATCGGGAAGCGGTCGTCTTGGTGCCCCCTGATCTCTCTCAGGTTGGAACGACACTGGCAGGCAGCAT
>DATBWB010000057.1 GCA_036514995.1 Candidatus Acidiferrales bacterium | reverse complement strand
TTTCTGCCGGCAACGCGCTCTACCTCGCCTACCAGGGTCAGGGCTCGAGCAAGGTCTATCTGCGGCAATGGAACCCGAGCCCCTGGTCGAGCGAGCGGCCGATCCCGAGCGAGAGCAGCATGGACGTGGCCGCCGTCCGCTTCTAGCGGCGTTCCAACTCACGGGGCCCGTACCAACTTGTTGGTATGGGGCGGGAAATATCCCCAAATAGTTGAAACGTCACCAGCGCAGTGCTCAAAAAACCGGGCCGGAGTCTGTTCCCCCGATATATCGGGGCGAAGGCTCAGGGTGCCGGATCGCGCTGGCCCCGCCCAGCCTGGGCAAAGAACTTAGGTCCATTTCAACTGTCTTTTCTCTTATTCTCTTCAGCGATGACAGCTAGGATTCCGCTATCCATGTCTCCCAAGCCGGAATTGAGAATGCTCGGACGCTGTGTTAAGCTTTGCCGTTTCGAGCATGACGATCAAGCCTGTAGATATCACCCTTGCCCACTCACCTGATTCCGACGATGCGTTTATGTTTTACGCGCTCGCGACGGAGAAGGTGCGCAGCCCGGGCATTCGCTTTCATCACAAGCTCGAAAACATCCAGAGTCTCAATGAGAAGGCCCGAGCGGAGACCTACGACGTGACCGCTCTGAGCTTTCACGCCTATGCTTACGTGGCCGACCGCTATGCCCTGCTTGACGTTGGCGCCAGTTTTGGCGATGGCTATGGTCCGATTGTAGTTGCCGCTCGACCTTTCCCGCCGAACGAACTCCGCGGGAAAGCCATTGCCGTTCCGGGCAAGCTGACCACCGCCTATCTCGCCCTGAAACTTTTTGAAAATGACTTTGAAGCCCGTACAATCCCATTCGACAAGATCCCTGCGGCGGTGAAACGGGGTGAGGCTGAGGCCGGCCTGCTCATCCACGAAGGGCAGTTGACCTTTGGGGTGATGGGGCTGCACAAGGTGCTCGATCTCGGCCAGTGGTGGCGCGAGCAGACGGGGCTGCCGCTGCCGCTTGGCGGCAATGCCATCCGGCGAACGCTTTTGCCCGAACCGGCGAAAAAGATTTGCCGTTATCTTCACGACAGCGTGGAATACGCGCTCAAGCACCGCGAGGCGGCGCTGGCTTACGCTCTCCAGTTCGCCCGGGACATGGACGCCGCGCAGGCCGATCGCTTCATCAGCATGTACGTGAACTCCTGGACGCTTGGCTGCGGCGATCGCGGCCGGCAAGCTATCGGCAAGCTGCTCGAACGTGGCCAGGTCGCCGGACTCGTGCCGGCCGGCGTCAGCCTGGATTTTGTGACCTCCGCTCCGGAGGGATCAGCCTCGGGCCACGAGGAGGGAAGATGAAACTCACCCTGGCGAGTGCCGGGAGCTATCCGCGCACCGGCGACACGGCCGACTGGCAGCTCCTGCGCCGGACGATCACCGCCCGCGACCGGGGTGAAAAAACGCCTGCCGACGTTGCTCAGGCCGAAGACAAGATGGTACGCGCCGCCGTTGACGACCAAACCCGCGCCGGCCTGGATGTCGTTACCGACGGGCTGATTCGGTGGTATGACCCCATCTCTCATCTCGCCGGCAAACTGGAGGGCATAGAAATCAACGGCCTGCTACGGTTCTTTGATACCAATTTCTATTTCCGCCAGCCCGTCATCAAGGGAAGCCCGGTTCGCACTGGCCCGCTGGTGGTGGATGAATTCCAATTCGCTCAGGCGGCTTCCTCCAAACCCGTCAAGCCGGTCCTGACGGGGCCTTACACGCTGGCAAAATTTTCGCTTGTCGAATTCGACGGGATGAAAGACCTGGAAGCGCGGGTCATGGCCTTTGCCGAAATTCTGGCGGAGGAGTTGACGGCGCTCGAAGCGGCTGGCGCAAAGCTCATCCAGGTGGATGACCCGGCAGCGATCAAGTACACGGGCGACTACGCCATTTTCGAGCGCGGCATCCACGCCATGATGCTCTCCTGGAACAGCCGGCGAGGACTGGCGGGGGTGAACTCGCCCCGGGCGGAGGGTGAAGCGCGGGCGAGGCACGCGCGCGTGGCACTGCACCTCTATTTTCGCGATCCCGGTCCGCTCTATTATCGCTTGCAGCAGCTCCCGGTGGATATTCTCGGTGTTGATTTCACGTACAATCCGAAGTTCCTCGAGCAGGTGCAGGCCACCGGCTCCTCGCGGCCGCTGGCGCTCGGCCTGGTTGACGGGCGGAATACGAAGCTCGAGAGGCCGGAGGATCTCGCACGGACGCTTGAGAAAATCCTTCCCCGGTTGGCAGGCGAGGAATGTTTCCTTAACCCCTCCTGCGGGCTCGAATACTTGCCGCGGGGCCGAGCCTATGCCAAACTAGCCTTGTTGCCGCAAATTCGCGAGGCACTCGAAGGACGACAACCGTGAGCCGCGATAAACTTGCCAAACTCGGTCTGAAGCTGCCTCTTTTCCCCACCACCTCGGTGGGAAGCTTCCCGAAACCCGACTACCTGGTCAAGGCGCGGGGCGAGTTTGCCAGGGGCAAAATCACACCATCGCAAATCGAGGAAGAGGAACGCCGGGCTACCGAGTTCTGGATTGGCAAGCAGGAAGAGTTGGGCGTGGACGTGCTGGTGGACGGCGAGCAGTACCGTGGCGACATGGTGGCCTATTTTGCCGAGCAATTGCCCGGCTTCGAACAAGGCGGGTTGGTGCGCAGTTACGGCAATCGCTACTACCACAAGCCCATCATCAGCGGCCAGGTCGAGTGGAAGGGACCCATTACCGTTCGCTGGTGGAAGTACGCGCAGGGCCTCACCCGCAAGCCCGTCAAGGGCATGCTCACCGGCCCTTATACCGTGATGGATTGGTCCTTCAACGAATACTTCGCTGACCGCAAGACGGCGTGCATGGCGCTTGCCGGCGTCATTCACAAGGAGGTGGAAGCGCTCCTTGAGGCCGGCGCGAAAGTGATCCAGGTGGACGAGCCGGCGCTCTCGGTGCGACCGGAAGAATTACCCGTCGCCATCGAAGCCATGCAGCGGGTCACCGACGGCCTTCCCGCTTACTTCATCACCCACGCCTGCTACGGCGCCTTTGAGTATATTTACCCGGGGATGCTGAGCATGCCGGTGGACAATTTCGACCTCGAGATGTCCAATAGCGACCTGGGTCTGCTCCAACTCTTTCAGAAATACCCCTTCACCAAAGACATCAGCTTCGGCGTGGTGGACGTCCACTCGCACGTGATCGAGGATTTTCCAACCGTCGAGCAGCGCGTCCGGCAAGCCCTCAAAGTCATCCCGGAAGAGAACGTATGGCTTGACCCCGACTGCGGATTAAAGACGCGCACCGTCGAAGAAGCCATCAACAAAATGCGCGTGGTCGTCGAAGTCGCCAAAGCGTTCCGCAAGAACTGACTGATTCATCGGACACATCTCGGGTGGCTCACACATCCCACAAAGCGGAATGTGTGCGATCAAGCGTGCCGTTTCTTACCGTCGGCGAAGAAGCTGCGGGCAAGCGGGAAAAGATCGAGTCCTACCTCCGCGTTGTCGAGACTGCGGGCAGCGAGGCGCCACATCAAGAAAAAGCGGGAGCAAGCTCCGGCAGTCCATAGCCCGTTTGCTGAGCAGATGCATAGCTAAGGAATATCCATGACCCGGCGCACCCCTAACGCTACTTTTAGAAAGGCTGGACAGTGCCGGTTTGGCGGCCAGCTTGACTCACCCTGAGATTTCAACTAATTTGGGCTTCTGTGGCGATTGGCAGCTTTGATGTTTCTCACCGCATTCATCCATAGCACCCGGTTCTCTTTTCGAAGCGTCTCGCGAGGGATTCTCCTGTGGCTTCTCCCCGGCTGGCTGCTGGCCCCGATTCAATCGGGGCTGGCGGGTGAGCCGGCACGCTCGCGGGGCGGAATGGTGGTTTCCGACGAGGCCCTGGCTTCGGAGGAGGGCGTCAAGATCCTTCGCCAGGGCGGCAACGCTGTGGACGCGGCCGTGGCCGTTTCGTTCGCTCTGGCGGTGGTCGAGCCGGAAGCGGGCAATATCGGCGGCGGAGGTTTCATGCTCGTGCGCATGGCGGACGGCCGCACGGAGATGATTGACTACCGCGAAGCCGGTCCGGAGGGCTCCCGGCCCGATATGTACCTCGACGCGGAAGGGCGTTTGATCGCCGAGGCGAGCACGGTCGGCTATCGTGCCATCGCCGTTCCTGGGACGGTGGCGGGCCTCGAGCTGGCTCACCGTCGCTGGGGCAAATTGAAATGGACAGAGGTGCTTGCGCCCGCGATCCGGCTTGCCGAACAGGGCTATCCGGTGAGCCGTCTGGTGGCTGCTGCTCTCCGCGGCGCGGCCGATTTGCTCGGGCGTTTTCCGGAGAGCAAGCGGATTTTTCTGCGCGATGGTCAGCCCTATCAGGAAGGGGAGAACTTCCACCAGCCTGAACTGGCTCGGACGCTCCGGCGGATCGCTCGCCACGGGGCAAAGGATTTCTACCGCGGCCAGACGTCCAAGCTGATCCTTGCTGAGCTGCGGCGCGGCGGTGGCCTTATCACTCGCCACGATCTCTCTCGCTATCGCCCCAAAGTGCGAGCGCCGCTTCGCGCCACCTATGAGTTTGGCCGGCATCGCTGGGAGGTTCTTGCCTGTCCTCCGCCCAGCTCAGGCGTCATCCTGCTTGAGATTCTGAACCAACTGGAAAGAGTAGAGCTCGAACGCCTGGGCGCCGAGAATCCGGAAGCGATTCATTGGATCATGGAAGCAGCCCGGCGGGCGTTTGCTGACCGGGCGCGCTTTCTGGCGGATCCGGATTTTTCGGCGGTCCCGGTTCAAGGCCTCCTGAGCAAGGAGTATGCCGCTGCCGTGCAGAGCACGATTGACCCGACGCGAGCCAGTGCGAGCGATGCTCTGCGCATGCCCGACCCGCTCAAGTTTGCCGGGGGAAGCCCGCCAGAAACGAGGCGGCCAAGCTCGCCGCGGCAGGCTGCATTTGATCCGATTCCCTGGTCGCTGGCGGTTGGCGGCGGCAACCATACGACACACTTTTCGGTGGTGGATGCGGCTGGCAACGCCGTCGCCACCACGACGACGATCAACGACAGTTTTGGAAGCGGTGTGACGGTCACCGGCGCCGGTTTCTTGCTGAACAACGAGATGGACGATTTCACGGTGCAGCCCAACGCCCCGAACGCCCTCTTCGGGCTTATCCAGTCGCCCGGAAACGCGCCGGGACCGGGCAAGCGCCCGCTCAGTTCGATGACGCCGACAATTGTGCTCGCGGATGGCCGGTTGCGACTCGTCCTGGGCAGCCCGGGGGGGCCAAGGATCATCTCCGCCACCCTGGAAGTGCTGCTGAACGTGATGCGCTTCGGCCGCAACCTTCCGGAGGCAGTGGCGGCGCCGCGCTTCCATCATCAGTGGAAACCCGACCGGATCGTGGTAGAGAGTTTGCTGCCTGTTTCCGTGCGGGAACGACTTGCCGCGATGGGTCATAGCCTCGAAGAGAGGAAAACGATCGGCGCGGTGCAAGCGATTGGCGTGGATCCGGCCACCGGCGAGCGGCAGGCGGGAGCGGACTCCCGCCGCGGGGGCGCGGCTCGCGCCACCGACTAGTGCCGTTCCAACTATTTGGGGCCATTTCCCGCAAGTCACACGGCATGCTTTATTGATCATACAGGATCGAGATGCATAGGCTCATCAAGTTAGAACGGCACGAGGAGCGTTCATGATCCGAGTCTTTTCCACTTACCTCTATTTCAACCAGCCTTTGACGCCGGAGGTCCTTCGCCAGATCGAGGCGGCGGAATTAAACCATCTGGAGATTTTTGCTGGCCGCTACCATTTCGACTATGCCGAACGGGCCAGCGTGCAGCAAATGGCCGACTGGCTTGCCGATCGCGAGTTGCATCTCCACTCGATCCACTCTCCTATTTATCTGGATGATGAGTCGCGCCGTCGCAGCGAGCATCCCATTTCCATCGCCGAGCCCGAGCGGGTGCGGCGGCTCGAGGCAGTGGATGAGGTGAAGCGCGTCCTCGAAGTGGCCGAGGTGATACCCTTTCGCTATCTTGTGCAGCACCTCGGACTCTCCCACGAGCTTTTCGATCAGCGCAAGTTCGATGCGGCGTTCAACAGTCTGGAGCACCTGTGCGTCTTCGCCAAGCAACGGGGCGTCACGATTGCGCTCGAAAATATCCCGAATGAACTGTCCACCGCCGCCAACCTTCTCACCTTCATCGAGCAGACTCACCTCCGCGACCTCCGCATCTGCTTCGATGCCGGCCATGCCCATCTGGAAGAGGGTGTGGCGGCAGCTTTTAGCGTTTTGAAGGAGTTGGTGGTGACCATGCACCTGCACGATAACCTGGGCGACCGCGATGCCCATCTCTTTCCCTACGAGGGCTCGATTGATTGGGATGCGGCGCTCAAGGCTTTTGGCCAGAAAGCGGGCGAGCTGCCGTTTGTGCTGGAACTCAAGAACCACGGTGTTGCCGAGCCGTTGCGGCAGGCGCAAGAAGTCTTTCGGCGGTTTGAAATTGCCCTCGCGGCCGAGCCGCATTAGTGCCGTTCCAACTATTTGAGGAGAATAACGAGTTGAAACGACAAATTGCGCATAGGTGCTGAGTTCTTGACAAACCTAGCCTGAAATAGTTGGAACGGCATTAGAAAGCATCCGCCATGCCGGTAGTCGAAATCCGCCGCATAGGAGAGTTTGAAGGCCAGGAGGTTACGCTCCGGGGCTGGCTCTATAACCTGCGCGAATCAGGCAAGATTCTCTTTCCCCTCTTTCGCGACGGCACCGGACTGATGCAAGGGGTGGTGGCACGCAACTCGGTCGGCGATCCAATCTTTGACGCCGTCAAGAACCTGACTGAGGAATCTTCTGTCATCGTAACCGGAAAAGTGCGGCGAGACGAGCGCGCGCCAGGCGGCTATGAACTCGACGTCACGGGGATCAATGTCCTCCAGGCCGTTCCCCTCTCCGACCCCTATCCCATCCAGCGCAAAGAGCACGGCGTGGACTTTCTGATGGAGCATCGTCACCTCTGGATTCGCTCGCCCCGCCAGGCCGGGGTTCTTCGCGTCCGCCACGAAGTGGTGCGAGCGATCCGCGACTTTTTTGACGACCGTGGCTTTGTCCTGGCCGATGCGCCCATTTTTACCCCGGCGGCCTGCGAGGGCACGACCACGCTCTTCGGCCTTGACTATTTCGATGAGGGCAAGGCTTACCTCACCCAGTCGGGCCAGCTCTATAGCGAAGCCACCGCCGCAGCCCTCGGCAAGGTCTATTGCTTCGGGCCCACTTTTCGCGCCGAAAAATCCAAAACGCGGCGCCACCTGACCGAGTTCTGGATGGTCGAGCCGGAAGTCGCCTTTGCCCGGCTCGAAGAGATCATGCTGCTGGCGGAAGACCTTGTCTCGTTCGTGGTGGCCCGCGTGCTCGAGCGGCGCCCGGCGGAGCTGAAGCTGCTCGAGCGCGACACGAGCCGACTCGAAGCGGCCAGAACACCTTTCCCCCGGCTGAGTTATGACGATGCGGTCGAATTGCTTCGGGAAAAGGGCAGCCGTATCGAGTGGGGCGGCGATTTTGGCGGCCCCGATGAAACCCTTTTGGGCGAGCAATTTGACCGGCCGGTGATGGTTCACGGCTACCCGACCGCCATCAAGGCCTTCTACATGGAAACCGAGCCAAAGCGGCCGGAAGTTTCCCGTTCGGTGGATATGTTGGCGCCCGAGGGCTACGGCGAAATCATTGGCGGGGGCGAGCGCATCTCCGACTATAACCTTTTGCTCAAACGGCTCGAAGAGCACCGGTTGCCGCGCGAGGCTTTCGAATGGTATCTCGATCTCCGCCGCTACGGTTCCGTCCCCCACGCCGGCTTCGGCCTGGGCGTCGAACGCACCGTCGCCTGGATTTGCGGCATTGAGCACATCCGCGAGACGATCCCCTTCCCTCGGTTGATCTATCGCATTTACCCGTGAGCCGGCCGGTGATTGCCCGTGTGACGTATCGGGAAGCCAGCGGGTGATGGAAATCTCTGCCCGGCATGGCAGAATAGTACCGTCCGCGGTCCCGGGTTCACTGCCTTCTCTGCCCTGCACCCGAGACGGCGCAGGGCCTTGCCTGGCGCTGGGATCCCTTGAGGGAAACGTGACGAAAAAGATCCGAATTGGCGTCTTGTTCGGTGGACGCTCCGGCGAGCATGAGGTTTCGATTGCATCGGCCAGCTCGGTCATGAAAGCGCTCGACCCGTCAAAATATGACGTGGTGCCGATTGCGATCACCAAACAAGGCCAATGGCTGGTGGGGCCGGCCGCGGAAAAGATGCTTCCGCCGGCGGAAATCCTCCGCCGCGGTCAAAAGGTTGTGCTCCCGGCCGACCCCCAAGCCGCCGGGCTGATTCCGCTCGAAGAGCGTCCCGCCGCGGCCAGCGCGGCGCTGGATGTGATTTTCCCTGTACTCCACGGCACCTTCGGGGAAGACGGCACGGTGCAGGGCTTGCTCGAGCTGGCGAATATTCCCTACGTGGGTGCCGGGGTGCTTGCCTCGGCAGTGGGCATGGACAAGGATGTGCAGAAGCGGCTCTTCCGCGATGCCGGATTGCCGGTGACTCCCTATATCGCCTTTGCGCGCGCCGAATGGGAACGGCAGCCGCGCCGGGTGCTTCGCATCATCCGGCAGAAGTTTCGTGGCCCCGTCTTTGTCAAGCCAGCCACGCTTGGCTCTTCGGTCGGCACGACCAAGGTGAAAAGCGCCCGGGACCTTGGCCCGGCACTCGATCTCGCCGCCCGGTACGGCATGAAGGTCATGGTGGAGCGCGCCATTACCGGCCGCGAAATCGAAGTCTCTGTCCTGGGCAATGATGACCCAAAGGCTTCCGTGCCCGGGGAGATCGTGCCGCACCGCGAGTTCTACGACTACACTGCGAAATACCTCGAGGAGGGCACCAAGCTCATCATCCCGGCCAAGCTGACCCGGCGTCAGGTGAAAATTTTCCAGGATTATGCCATCCGCGCTTTTCGAGCAATTGACGGCAGCGGCATGGCCCGCGTTGATTTCCTGCTTGAGAAAGGCACCGGAAAAAATTTTGTGAGCGAGGTCAATACGATCCCGGGCTTCACCTCCATCAGCATGTATCCCAAGTTGTGGGAGGCGAGCGGGCTGCCCTATCCTGCCTTGCTCGACCGCCTCATCCAACTCGCCCTCGAGCTCCAGGCGGAGAAGCGCCGCACAGAATATTCGATCCAACCCCCCTCCGGCGCGGGCGGGGCACTTGCCGGCTAGTGCCGTTCCAACTAATTGAGCAGAATAGCGAGCTGGAGCGACATAGTTAGTCATACGTGCTGAGTCCATGAAGAACTTAGCCCAAAATAGTTGGAACGGCACTAGAA
>DATBWB010000056.1 GCA_036514995.1 Candidatus Acidiferrales bacterium | reverse complement strand
CGGACCGAACGCCCGTATCCGCCGTCTTTGAGGATGCTTCTTTCCAACTTCAGTTCGTCCAAAATCTCTACAAGTTTTTCCCGCTTAAGGTTCTTTATGATTTCTTTGAGGGTGGCTGCCATGGGGGCTTGCCTCCTTCAGGCACATCGAATCCCCTCGGCCGACCCCGGCAAGGGGATACTATGATTTTCCGAAGCAATTTCGGGACCATTATTAGTCTATTGATTCAATGCGAGTTAATCAAACCGCAAGGAGGCACTAGGGGCTCTAGCAGTGGGTCAACTGGCCCAATCCGGGTTACCCCTGGGGATTATCGCCAAATACTCAACCAACTTCAGCGTGCGGAGCTGGTGCTTGATCGCTGAGACTCAATATGGCTCCGGGATCGCTGTCGGGGAGGAGCGAGCTTCCATGCTTCGGACTGCCTTCCCCATGGCCTTTTGTGGCCTAATCTGACAGCTCGCTTTACGTCTGTGCTTGGGCTCTGATCCCGGGCAAACCGTGGACAAACGGCGGCCGCCTGCTAGTCCTCATCAGCGTTCCGAAGTTCGTTTTTCCTAATCCACCGTTTCATGGCTCGTCCGAACCACTGAAGTTCGAGAAGTGCCACCGGCAGCGAACATAAAGTTACGGGCGGATTTGATTTGCGACGCACCGGGAGCACTCCGCTTCGGCTTCTTCACTTGTAGGATTCGCAACCACCCGTCCCTTGAAAGGAGTGAGCCCAAGACTTGTCCTCTCGATCGCCGACAGCGAAGCGGTCAACGCAGCGCAGCGTCGGTAGAAATCTGATTGCGAAGCCTTGATTAACAACTGCGCGAATCCGGGTAGCCACCAGCCGACGTGCTCGGCAAAGAATCTTTTGCGCGCCGTCCGGCAGACTTCCGCCTGCTCTCCCCTTCCGACCGAGAGCGCGGCAGCCTCCTTGGCATTTAGCAAATAGAGGAATTCTGCTTCCACCACGATGTGGTCCAGTCTCTCGCCTCGCTTGCCGGAGACCTCCAAGCCGAAAGCGCGGTAGAAGCCCGCAATGTCAGCCATCTGCTGCGCCCGATAGGCAACATCGGCGTTGGGCTCGTACTCAACGCCGCATGGCGGGCAGAGCTCGGAGATCGTAAGTCCGAATAGCACCCGATAGCTCCGTTCGATGCTCTCGGACTCCGCATCGAGCGCAGCAAAGAGGGCAACGGGCATAAGTTTGCGCGCAGAGACTTCGCCCCGCCCCAGTTCAATCTCTGGACACTCCTGCGTCACTAATTCGGCAGCGTACTGGACGCGATGGCGAAAATCAGCATCTTTCAATAGAGCGAAGCGCTCGTGGTGGTAAGGATCCACGAACCCTGCCGATACTAAGAGCCAAAGGTCGCGGCGCGCCAGCAATGGAGCCAAGTCAGAGTTTTGTGAGTCCATGGGGATTCCTCAAATTGCGGGGGGCGTGGAGGCGCGGCGAGTGATTGTCCCCCACACGCGTTGCCTCTATTTCGGTCATCCTTCCGGCCTCAGCACACACGCCTCTGTTCAAATGCTGTTGTAATGCTCTTTCGCTCGCTCGTACACGGGCTCTTCAACCGTCAATCGGACGATCTCTCGGTCGTTCGCGTCGTAGCCAACTACGGTATCATTGAAAATTTCAAGCGTCCTTCTCTCACCACTGGGAAGCGTCACCTCGGTCTCACTAATCTTCTCGCCCTCGATCAACTTGAAGCGAAAGATAATCCTTTGGCTGACGCGAAACAGTTGAAGCAGTCCTAACATCCGACGCGACGGGCAGACGTAGGCTTCGACCGCGTGTTCCACCCCCGGCCCGAACATCTGGATGAGGTAGTTCCGCGGCACCCAGCGAGGCGGGATATAAAAGCCGTTGGGTTCGGTGCCAAACTGAGGATAGAGCGGCAGGGCGATCTTCTCTTCTTTCACCATGTAGTAGATAGGATTCTCAGGATCCTTCTTCCAGGTCCCGTCTTCAGCGATCCTGACTAGGCCCTGCATCCTGATTTTCCCCACGCAGGCGGCCATGCATCGAGTCTCAATAGGCGCGCCGTCGGGAGTGATCATGGAGTCCTTCCCTTCGAGCCGAGGGAAACAGGCGATGCACTTCTCTGACGTCCGGGTCGTGCCCCGGTAGATGGATTTCTTGTAGGGGCAAGCCTCGACGCACTTGCGATAGCCCCGACATCTTCCCTGATCAATCAACACGACACCATCTTCGGGCCGCTTGTAGATGGCCTGGCGTGGACAAGCAGCCAGGCAGCCGGGATAGGTGCAGTGGTTGCAGATCCGTTGCAAGTGGAAGAACCAGGTATGATGTGCGGGCAGGGACGTGCCTTCACCGCCCCAGGGCCTGTGCTGGTTCTCAGGTCTCCGGGCCGTGTCCTCATAAATGTTAGGCGCATCCCATTCCTCGTCGCTGGGAAGATAGCCCAGCACGCGCCCGGAAGTTTCTTGAAACGTTTCCGCTTCCTGGTTCTGTTCTTCAGATATCGCCTCGAAGATCGTTTTCCCCTCGAAAACGCCATACGGAGCTTGCTCGCCATTCTTCTTGCCGACGTTCCATACCTGACCTCCGGGATTGACCCGCTCCAACAGGGCGAGAATCTTCTGGTCCCAGAAATGCGGGTACCCACCGTAGGGCTTGGTTTCCACGTTGTTCCACCACATGTGCTCCTGTCCCCGCGAGAAAGTCCAGGTGGACTTGCAGGCCATCGTGCAGGTTTGACATCCGATGCAGCGATTGATGTTAAACACGAAAGCAAACTGCCGATTGGGATGGCTCTTCTCATAGGGGTACAGCATCTCCCGGCCCAGTTGCCAGTTGTAGACTTTAGGCATCGCAGCCCCCCGTTTGAGGAAAAACCTTCACCGAGACGCGCATTCGAGCGGTCCGACTGAGGACTCTCCGTATCAGGTCGCGAACCCAGGCTTCCCCACGCTCTCGGTAAAGGGTATGCGTTTGATAGAAGGGCTCGCTGAAGAGGGCCAGAATCTCCTCTTCGCCCATGTCCATTCGAGCGTACTCCTCAACGATGCACGTGGCCATAATCTCGGGGTTGCCGCCCAGAACCCGAGTCATCACCAACTCCATCGGGTCGTCAGCTTCTGACTGCTTGTCTCGGCCGTGTGGGCTTTTCAATTCGGTGGTCATCTTGCACTTCCCAGTTTCTGGCGTCTAGTTCCTGATTGCCAGTTTTACGATTTCACCCGAATAAACCCCCCTTGCAGGTACTGTTGGCCATCGGCGCTCTCATTCCCGGGAGAAAAGCCGGTGGTCGCGGGCGTCCAGATTCCTTTGCCGCCCAGGCCACCATCTTGGGCCTTCGTGATCCGTATCAGCGTTTCCTTGGGGACGCTGTTGATCGCATGATTGTCGATGGCGAAACCAAAGACGAATGCCATGGCACCGGTCTGCTTGTGAAACAGGTTGTCCGTCTGATGCATGGGCATCATCCAAGCCCGGGTGATAGACTGGTGGCTGCCATAGCGATAGCTCGCCTGGTAGCCAGTATCCTCAGCCAGCGCCCGACCGTCCGGGCGCGACTCGTGGGCTCTCACCGTTCGCTCGGTGGCCATCCAGCCTGTATGCTTCATAATAGTGAAATTCCGAGGCAAGCCCGGATTGTATTTCACCCGGACCATGCAGCGAAACGCCCTGTAGCGCACTGGGTTCTTCTGCCACCCCACAAATGGCCGATCCGTCGGGTTGGCATCCACGTAAACGTAGTCGCCGTCTTCAATCCCAAGCTCTTTTGCCGTCAGCGGGTTGATCTGAATTTGTCGGTCGGCGACGCCCGGCGCGCGTTTATCTTTTCGAAAGGGGTCGCCGAAATTATCAGACCAGATCCAATTCCAGTCCACTACGCTCCAGGAAGAATGGACAGAATGACGACTCTTGGGCGTGGAGCAGAAGAGGCGAAATCCTCGCTCCCAGAGGGGATTCTTCGTCTGCTTCACCCGGCGCCAGGGCATTTTGACGTTGCGGATTTGTCTCAGGTCGGCGTCCATAGCGCGTAGCGAGATGCCGTAATCCTGGGGTCGGATGTAGGGGTTCGACGAAACAATCACGTTCGGCAGATAGGGGGTCGCTTCAGGACCTTCACGGTGGACGATGAAATTCTCACCGTATTCGATCGCCTCCGGGATGTCACAGTAGGAGTTCATTCGGCCGGTGTCCGTGTAAAAGGGCAGCGAATCGTGAACCTGTTCGAAGAAGGGCACGCGGGGATAGGTCCGATAAAGCATGAGGACAGAGCCAGGTTCGTTTCCGTAAGCTCCTTCCAGGATCTCCTTAGCCGTGTATTTTCGACCATCTTTCGTCCGGGTGGTGGTAGAGGAGGCAAACACGCGGTCCAGGTAAACCTCCGTTTCGCCGCTGAGGACGAAATGCCAGTGATCCCCAAAGCGTTTATCACCCGTCAACTCGGTTAACTTTTCCGCGACCTTGGCAAAGACCATGCCATCATCAACCGAATCGTACAAGGGGGCGATGGCCCGGGTTGCTCGGTACCTCTTGCCGCCCCACAATTGCAGAAATGGGTTCGAGCAGGAACTCCCCGCTTCCAGCGTTTGGGCCTCAATCCAGGAATTCACCGGCAAGACCAGGTCGGCATATTCCGCCGAGCCGGTCCACTCGATCTGTTGATCCACAATCATGTCAACCTTGGGGTTGACGCTGTTGATGAGGTGGTAAATCCATTTGGCTTGATTGAGCAGGTTGGCGTTGTTGTACCAGATGAGTTTCGTGGGGGTGGGCATGTGGGTCTTGCCGGTGAAGACCTTCCGTCCCTTGGGCGTGTCCACAATCAGCGGACGGTCGCCAGCCCCCCAATACCCGACCTCCTCACCGCGCATGGTGTGCCGGATGTGTTCGTGAGTGATTCTCGCTTTGGGATCGAGCACCGGGTTGAACGGGTCTTCCGCCACGTAGGCGCTGGCTCCCGGACCCGACCACGGGGAACCCTGGAACACCGCGCCCTTGTAATTCCCCGCCCAGGTATAGACGCCGGCGCCATGCTTGCCGATGTTTCCCGTCAGCATGAGGGGAAGATGGACCGCACGGTTGTGCAGTGTGGCATGGAAATAATGGTTGATCCCCTCTCCGTGGTGGATCGCCGCCGGCTTAATAGTGGCCACGTCATGCGCCAACTGCTGGATCAGCTTCTTGTCCGATTCGGTGATCTCGGCAACCGTATCCAAGTCGTAGTCCTGAAGATGAATGCGGTAGAGCGACAACGTGGTCATCACTTCCACTTTTTTCCCGTCCGTGGTCGTGATCGTGCCTTTCCAATCCAGCGCCGGAACGATTGCCTTCTCCTTGAGTCGATCGCCCACATCATCGCGGGTGATGGCCTTGGGGGTGCCCGACTTCTCGTCGTAGACTACGAAATCGCCAACTCGTCGCCGTTGTTCATCGGTCAGTCCCTGAATGCGGTAACTGGGGCCATCGGATATGTCGGGCATCTGGTAGTTCTCAAATACGTCCTCCGGTTTGAGGTGCTTGAGAGTATCGGTTCGCACCAGCACGGGAAAGTCAGTGAAGCGCCGCACGAAATCGGCATCGTAAAGCTCTTGCTCGATCAGGTACTTGGCCAAGTAGAGAAAGATTGCCGTGTCCGACAGCCCGGGTCGAACAGGAATCCAGTAGTTCGATTTGGTGGCCGGGCAATTGTACTCGGGGGCAATGTTGACGATCTTTCCCCCTCGCTCGATGACCTCAGTCATCCAGTGCGAATCGGGCATTTTATTTTCGATCATGTTCTTGCCGACCTGAATGTGGAGCCGGGTGTGGCGCATGTCGTTCAAGTCGCAATCTGAGGTTTGAAGCCCATGAACAAAGGGTTGGCCCGGAGCTTGATCGCCCCGCCACGTATACTCGGTCCATTCGCGCGCGCCCTGGGCCCGCTCCGGTGGCACGCCCCGGACGTGGTGGTCCAGCAAGGCCATCATGTTGCCGAAGCGGAACAGACCGAATTTCCCGACAATCCCGTGGACCGGAAGCGAGGAGCCGATCTTCATAGTGCGCGTCCCGGCACCGTGCCAGTGCTCGAGCATCTCCTGCAGGTATCCGTCCTTCTTGAACCGTTCCCCGCCCGCGTCGCCACTGTAGGTCTCGGCGATAGCCTTCAAGCCCATAGCGGCATATCGCGCCGCTTCGTCCCAGGACACCCGGACGAACGTATCATTTCCCCGATCGTCGAAGCGATATTTGCGGCGCAGTTCGGGATGGTCCGAGAGCGAAGGAAACCCATTGTCAGCCCACTCTTTCCAGCCTTTGCGTATCACTGGACCTTTGAGTCGGTACGGCCCATACACGCGACGGTGAAACGTATATCCCTTCAAGCACCCTCTGGGATTCCATCCAATGAAAGCTCGATTGCCGTAGAGGTCGGTGTAGTTCTGGTAATCGTAGTTTTGCTCGCTGCGGATGATGACGCCGTTGCGCACGAATGACCGGATCCTGCACATATGCGTATCGTTGGGCGCGCAGACCCAGGTGAAAGTCCGGTCGAAGCGGTACTGGTCGCGGTAGATCTTCTCCCAATCGCGGTTGGGGTAGTAACTCAGGGGGTTCTTGATCGCCTCTAGCCCAGGACCGCGAGTACACGATTCGAGCGACCATAGGGCGAGCGCTGCTGTGGCCCCGGCCGCGCCCAATCCCTTCAAGAAATCCCGCCGACTCGTTTGGCGTCTGTTCAAATTCGCGTCACTGTCGCCCGCCGGGGCCGTGCTTCCAATTCCGATTTGCGATTTCCGATTTCCGATTGAGTCCATTTCTGGTCTCCAATCCGTGACTACCAAGCCCTGGGAATTCCCAATTCCTATTTCAGCGTCAGGGTGTTCCAGATGCTGACGCTCTTCTGACCATTGCGATCACCAGCGCTTCCGTCCCAGATTGCGAAGGCGACAGAGACTCTCTGCCCGGGACGAAGCGGGATGTCCTCAGCACCAGATGCTTGGATATTTCGCAGCAACTCCAGACGCCATACCCCATCCTTCCAGCGGGACACGCCCTGTACGTTTTGCTTTTCGGCGGCCCGGGAGGCAAACGTCCCCAAGCCAACGGCGTTGCCATTCTCGACAACGCTCGTTCGGTGGGGCGAAGCGATCAGGTTATGCGCCGCATCCGCTGGCCGGAAGGTGGTATCTTGCATGGGCTCAGACTGCCAGCCTTTTTGCGAACCGTAGTAACCGTCAGCGGCCATTCGAGGAAAAATTGTGCCAACGTCCTGAAAATTCTTCCGGTCCTCATCCCAGAGCGCTTTCCAGTGCCAGATGTTGACTGCCTTGCCTGGCGCTCCCATGGCAAACAAGGGTGGAGAAGCGTTCGCCGTCAACTGAACCGCGGCCCCGTCGGGAAAACTTCGCTGCCGAATTCCCTCCACATTCTGCGTGCTGTCATTCCACTCGAAGAGGAATGCCAAGCGGTGACCATCGTGAACGGCCTTCACTCGGACCGCATCAACATGACCGTCGTGCCACCAGAGCGGCATCAACGGCACACGAACTTCGGCCACCGTCGCCCAGACACCATCATCCGGATCGGAGGGCAGGCGCTGGAGTCGTCTGACCTCAATTTCCTGGGCTCGGATTTGAGCTCGTTCCTGAGCCGCCGGATCGGACAGGCTCTGGACGTAATGGACAACCTGCCAGACTTGCTCTCCAGGAAGTTTCGAGCTGGGCATCGGTGTGCCTGGCACTCCAGCCGAGAACCTCAGGTAGAGCTGCTTCCCCTCACGCCCTCCCTTGAACACGCCGCGTTTGAAGTTGCGCGACCAGGTGGAAAAGCCTTCGGCGGTCCGCCAAGTGGGGTCACGCTTGCCTTCCCCGTTCGCGCCATGGCACTGGGCACAGGCCGTCTTGTAGTATTTCCGACCTTGCTCCAGCCCTTCCCGGGTCACGGGCGGTTCGGGCGGGATCGGAATCGGATCTCCAGGTTGAACCATCTCGGCAGCGTACTTCTCGGCAGCCTTGCGTGTGTCGCCCGAGCGCATGGCGATCTCAACCCACCCTTCCCGGTTGAGCTTGAGGATGTAGTCCACTACGTCCCAACGGTCGCTCTCCGACAGATCGCCCCACGAGGGCATCGGCGTGTCGGGCATCCCGCGGGTGATCGTTCGGAACAAATCCTCTCTGGTCGGCTCGAGGTTTTGTGAGCTGACCAATCTGAATTTTCCCGCCCGAAAATTCCTGGGCTTTGGCAGAAGGAGATAGGCACCTTCACCTCTCCCATCTCCTTTCACTCCGTGGCAAACGGCACAGTATTCATCGTAAATCACCTGCCCCCGAGAAACTTCCCCGGCGGCCTTCCTTCCTCTCCAAATCCACCAAATGATCGCGCCACCCATGATGAGGACGGCAATGACAGATAGCACGGCATATTGATTCTTCTTCATGCTGAATCCCTGCATTGGTTAATCCTGGTCAAAAAACGATGGCAGAGTAAGTGCAGGCCCCATCCCAACGGCCTCCGGGTCCGGGCGCGGAGCTCGGTTACTCGGATCTGCCTGTGCCTCCCAACCATGCATCCGGGGCAAAACCGGATGCCGCAGTGCTTTTCTACCGCGCGATGGGTTTCAAGGGAAAAGACAAAGTTCAGGCCCCAGGAGACCCGTTGCTGTACAGGCCCACTTCGTGCAACAACGGTGGCCGGACCGAGTGGCCGTATCCGCCGTCTTCGGGCATATCCCTTTCTAGCTTCAGTTGCTCTATAATCTGTGAGGTCGGTCGCCATGGCTGCTTCCCTCCTTCGGCAACCCAGGTTAGATCGACCAGCGACGAGGGAGGATACTACATCTCTCGATTAGGCAATTTAGTAGCCATTACCAACTTATTGAGAGGAAGTAAGTTAGTGCACTCTAGGAGAAACTCACAACGCGTGGCGTGAGTCAAAACGCCCAGCTGGGTGCGCGCCTTGGACCGGCGACGTGCCCTCGCAGGGTGTCCGGACGGAGCGCCCGTAGCCGCCGCCAGCGATGATGTCCATCTCTAACTTCAGGGCTTCAATCACGTCCTTTTTGTTGAATCGCGCCATCGATCGCTCCCTCCGCGCCATCAGGTTCGGGTTCGCCCCTGAAACTTCTGTCCTTTCTGCACCCGGCTTGTTGCCTAGGTTTTTTCCATTTCAGCCTCTTCAGGGCTATGAACTGGTGGGCAGACTCAGGACGCAGTCAGGCCCTCCGGCGAGTCAAACAATCGAGCGGCTGGGCTCAGGCAGTCCTCTCGATGCGCCGCTCGTCTGGCCCGCTGCTCGAACGGTCGGGCTCCATGCCAGTGCCAGTTGCTTTCGTGATGCCACGTTGCGCAAGGAGAATAGCTCCATGTTGCAGATGATTCTCTTGGCGGCCTTTTCGCTGTTGGTCGTGGTAGCTTGTTTGGCGGGCTTGGTCTGGGTCATTTTCACCGGCTCGATGCGGGGGATGGATGGCATTTTGTTGACCGCCATTTGCTTGCTCGTTGGTCTGATCTTTTCGTTGAACCTGGTCGGGGTGCTGCGCCAGGGTCGCTTGCTAGATGTCGTCAAGATGCGTAGGCTTAAAGATCGCCCCGAGGATAAGCAGACGATGGGTCAAGGGGGAACAAAGTAGGAATGTCCATGGAAGAAAGCGGCTCCAGCTTTTTGCTTCCACTGGGAACCCTCTGGTGGCGCGAGCTGCTGCGCTTTTATCGGCAGCGGAGCCGCGTTATCGGCGTCGTCGGATCGCCCCTTGTCTTTTGGCTTCTCATCGGATCGGGGTTGGGGACATCGTTCCGCGCGCCCTCGACCGCCGACGCCTCCTCCAGGGGTATCCTCGCATCCGGTCAGGCCGGGGGAATCGGTTATCTGGAGTATTTTTTCCCCGGGACGCTCGTCCTTATCCTTCTCTTCACCTCCATTTTTTGCATGATGTCAGTCATTGAAGACCGCCGAGAAGGTTTTCTGCTTTCGGTTTTGGTGGCCCCCATCTCCCGGTCAACCCTGGTGCTTGGGAAAGTCCTGGGCGGCACGACCCTGGCCGTCCTCCAGGCGATTGTCTTTCTCCTGCTCGCGCCCGTGGTTGGAATCTCCCTGTATCCGCTGCAAATCCTCTTTCTTGTAGCCATTCTTTTTCTCATTGCCCTCGGCCTGACGGGGCTGGGGTTTGTCGTCGCCTGGCGCATGGATTCGGTGCAAGGATTTCACGCCATCGTGAACCTGTTTCTCATCCCCATGTGGTTATTGTCGGGAGCCCTGTTTCCTGCCTCGGGAGCTTTCGGTTGGGTTCGCTGGATCATGAAAGCGAACCCGCTCACTTATGGGACGGCCGCTCTGCGCCAGGTGCTTTACCTTCCTGTTCAGGCCGCCGAGGGCGGTGTCTCTTCTCTGGCACTGTCGCTGGGAGTCACCGCTTTGTTCGGTGTCTTTATGATCGGGATAGCGTTTCGGGTGGCGCGTCAGCGCGCCATCTGAGGTGCGACAGGAAAGACGTAGAAACTTTGCTCCGGGAAAAGGATGCCGTACGGATTTCTGAAAACTCGGAAAGGCTATTCTCCTGGAACGTATCCGAGGAAAAACCCGGACCGACCCGCCGTGCGGGGGGCGTCCGGGAAAAGGAGCAGTGCGCCATGTTGAGAATCGCTATCGTCCTAGCATCGTCCAGCAATGCCATGGTGGCCGGCAAGCTGCGTCGCTTCACTCAGTTGTAGCTGTGGGTTGTTCCCAGTCCGGTTGGCCTTCTCTCCGTAATTCACGGTTTGGGGCTGGCTTCGACGTAGTCATGGGGCCAGCGACAGGCCACCTTCTGTTCATTCGCGCCGTGGCCGTGCGGAATAAGAAAGGGAAACCGATGGCTTCTCAGGGGAAGATGTGCTACCTACATTTCCGCAGAAATCGGGACACTACCGGGAAAAACAGTCGTGATGATTGCTTCTTCCCCTCCCCATGAGGCATGGTACGGCATCCTGCCCCATTTGAACGCCAGCCTGAATGCCACGAGTGCGCTTCTGCTGACGGCTGGTTACTTGTTCATTCGGCGAAAGAGGGTGACCGCCCACAAGATTTGCATGGTGTCGGCCTTGGCCGTCGCATCGCTTTTCCTGATTTCCTATCTGACGTATCACTACCACGTTGGCTCGGTGCGGTTCACGGGAGAGGGATGGATTCGGCCGGTCTATTTCTCGATTCTTATTTCGCACACGGTTCTGGCTGTTTCGATCATACCGCTGGCGCTCATCACCCTGCGTCGCGCCTTGAAAGGCAGGTTCGACAAACACGTTCGCATCGCCCGCTGGACGTTGCCCCTCTGGCTCTACGTTTCCGTCACCGGAGTGATCGTCTATATCATGCTCTACCACCTTTACCGCGCCTGACCGCTTCTGTAGGAGGCTATCGCGGACGGGCCAGCAACTTCGCGCCAGTGCATTCTTGCTCGCGAAGTTGCCTAGCTCAGGCTGCGGGCGTATCGTTCGCCAGGTCACCTCGAAATAAGAGTCTCCACGGGAGAGAATAGGATCGCGTTGACACAGCTCTAGCAGACCTTTATATCTGCACCGGAGCGCCAAGCGTCGCAGGAAGACACAAGAGTTCGACTATGGTCCCGATGGAATACATACTCGTGGGAGCATCTGTTCTTTTGCTTCTGAGTGTGCTCGCCAGTAAGGCGTCCACCAGGCTCGGTATTCCTGCTCTGCTCTTGTTTCTCTTGATTGGAATGCTTGCCGGGTCTGACGGCCCGGGCGGCATTTACTTTGACGATCCGCGGCTGGCTCAGTCTATGGGGGTGATGGCGCTCGCGTTCATCCTTTTTGCGGGGGGACTGGATACTCATTGGGAAAGTGTTCGCCCGGTAGTTTGGAGAGGTGTTGCTCTTTCCACCCTGGGTGTTTTCTTGACCGCCCTGCTGGTTGGCTGGTTTGCCAGGATCGTGCTCGACTTTTCATTGCTGGAGGGCTTGTTGCTGGGTGCGGTCGTTTCGTCAACTGACGCCGCAGCCGTTTTCTCCGTATTGCGAGCCAAGAGGGTGAGCCTGAGAGGGCAGTTGAAACCCTTGCTCGAGCTGGAATCGGCCAGTAATGACCCCATGGCTGTCTTTCTTACCATCGGGTTCATCCACCTCTTGACCAACCCGACGGCCACGGCAGCCGATCTTGTTCCGAAGTTGTTCGTGCAAATGGCACTTGGCGCCATCATGGGTTACGGAATCGGAAAAGGAATGATCTTCCTGGTCAACCGACTGAGGCTGGAGTCCGAAGGCCTCTATCCAGTATTGACCTTATCCTTCGTTCTTCTCGCCTACGGCGCAACAACCTCGGTGGGAGGAAATGGGTTTTTGGCGGTGTATGTAGCTGGGCTGGTTACAGGGAAAAGTGACTTTATTCACAAGAAAAGCCTGATGCGCTTCCACGACGGGCTTGCCTGGCTGATGCAGATTGCCATGTTCCTGACCCTTGGGCTGCTGGTCTTCCCGTCGCGCCTAGTTCCCGTTGTCGGGGACGGCTTGCTAGTCGCGATGTTTCTGATGCTGCTGGCCCGTCCGCTGAGCGTATTCGTCTCTCTCCTCCCGATAAAGATGAGTTTCAAAGAGAAGGCAATGATCTCCTGGGTGGGGCTGCGCGGGGCCGCACCGATTATCCTGGCAACGTTTCCGCTTCTCGCCGGAATCGCCAAAGCAGACATGATTTTCAACCTCGTCTTTTTCATTGTCTTGACTTCCGTACTGCTACAAGGAACCTCGATCCCGCTGTTCGCTCGGTGGCTTGGGGTTGCTGCCCCGCTGGCTGCCAAGCGGCAGTATCCCTTGGAGTTTCTTCCCACAAGCAGTACTAAAAGCAACTTGGTGGAACTCCAGGTACCGAGCAATTCCTTGGTGGTGGGCAAACGCATCCTCGAGCTGGGACTTCCCAAAGGGGCATTGGTGGTGTTGATCAGCAGAAAAGAAGAATTCATCGTTCCAAGCGGAGGAACGTCCCTTGAAGCGGGCGACACGATGCTTGTGCTTGCGGACAAGAACGACCTCGTCCATTTACGGTCGCTGGTGGAGACTCCGCAACCAACAGCGGATAAGTGAATTGCCGCTTGTGCGGAGGCAAATCTGCGCCGCGCCCTGAAGGGCCGCTTCGACAAACACGTTCGCATTGCCCGGTGGACGCTGCCCCTCTGGCTTTACGTTTCTGTCACCGGGGTGGTGGTTTACTGGATGCTGTACCACCTCCGCCACCCCCCCATAGTCGTTGCGCATCAAGGTGTGGAAACTCTGTCGCTTCATCGGGACATGGGGTCGGTTTCGTTCCGCCAATACGTATTGACACAAAAACGCATCGCGGCTACGATGGCAAGCTATGGGTACGCGCAAAAGCAACCGGGCCAGGCTCAGCATTGACGTTACCCCCGCTTTGCGGCGGCGCATCCGTATTGTCGCCTCCGCCCGCGAGTTATCGATTACCGACTACGTCGTGGATGCTGTCAAGGAGAGGCTGAAAAATGACCTTGAAGAACTGGGCGGCGAGAAAGGCCTCCTGGCGATGACGGCGAGATCCGACCCCGTCTTGGCAGAACTCTGGGACAACGACAAGGATGCCGAATATGATCGCTTGTAGGCGCGGCGATGTGATCCTGGTGCCGTTTGTTTTCTCGGATGAATCTGGCGCCAAGCGCCGCCCGGCTCTGGTCTTGAGTTCGGACAAATACCACAGGAATCGCCAAGAAATGATTATCTCAGCCATCACCAGCAATACCGAGCGGATCCTGTACGGCGACTTTCTCATCCGGGAGTGGAAAAAGACAGGTCTTTTGCGTGCTTCGGTCGCAACCGGCGTCATTCGAACCATCAAGCACGCCATGGTTGAGCGGAAACTGGGCCGCGTCACGCCCGCAATTATGGAAGGAATCAACTCGCAGTTGCGGAAGGCGCTGCAGCTTCCTTAAGTCCGTTCCTAGAGTCCCCTGCCGGCAGACTTTCTCCTCCCAACCACCATTTGCCGGACGATGAATGGCAAGGGGCAAACCTTCGCTTTTCGCCTCCCTCCGCATTGACACCATCGCTCGGGCCGCGTCAACCGAGAGAATGATGAGCAGAACTTGAAAATCCGCCAAACGGCTGGCCTGTTTAACCGCGTTGACACGGAGGGCGTGTGTTGGTGGTTCTTCATCCGGAGTATAATCGAGCAACATGAAAAACGCGCGTGCCAGTCGTTCCTCGCACCGGGTGGACCTTCTTCTCTTCCCCGCTTTTGCGGGCGCTGCTTCTGTCCGCCGTTCGCCTTCTCTGATTCGGGGGTGAAGGAACACCTTGGCCAAGCCCGACTCTGCCACCAGTCCTGAATCCAAACCCCCGCAGTCTGGTGCTGCACCGCGCCCTGGCCGCCGACGACCCAGCCTGCTCCTCCTTGTCATCACTCTGCTTTTCGTTCTCATCCCTTTTCTTTTCTGGCGGGGGACATGGTATGGCAGGCCTCTCGGCGACAAAAAGATCGAGCAGTATCTTGCCGACGAAGCGAAGCCCCGCCACATCCAGCACGCCCTGGCGCAGATTGCCGAGGGCATGGTGCGCGGCGGTCGCCGCCAGGGCGAAGTAAAACAGTGGTATCCGCGAGTGGTCGCAACCGCCCAGCACAAGATGACGGAAATTCGCGTCACCGCCGCATGGGTCATGGGACAGGACAACACCTCAGAAGAATTTCACCAGGCGCTCCTCCGCCTTCTTCAGGATCCCGAGCCGCTGGTGCGCCGGAATGCGGCTCTCTCGCTGGTGCGTTTCGGGGATGTGAGCGGGCGGGCTGAACTGGTGATGATGCTCCGGCCATATACTGTCCGCAGCCCGCGCGATGGCACTTTGTCCACTCGCCTGAAGGAAGAGGACGCGGTGAACCCCGGGACTCTTCTGGCTCGGCTGGACGCGGGCAAAGGCCAAGCGTTCGACATACGGTCGCCTTTGCCGGGTCGGGTTCAAAGCAGGCTCAAAAAAGAAGGGGCGAGGGTAGCGGCGGGCGATGAGGTCGTGCTTCTTTCCCCCGGGCCCGATCAGGTATGGGAGGCCCTGCGGGCGCTTTATCTGGTGGGACGGCCGGAAGACTTGCCCGACGTGGAACGTTTTGCCCAACCGGCCTCGGCTGGCGCCGACATGCCCGACAAGATTCTTGAGCAGGCAGCTCTTACCGCCAAAGCCATACGGAACCGTCTTTAAACAGGGGGAGAAAGTTCGGAGGAAAGGTCAGTAGCGCATTTCCCCGTAAACGGCTTCCACCTCGGCGGTATCCACCATTTCGATGGCATCCCACGGGCAACCGTCCAGGAAAGCACCGTCCGGACCCTTGCTGGTGCATTTCTTGCAGCCGATGCAAAGCTGAGGATCCACCTGAATGCGGCCGAAGGGCGGGTTGTCCAGGTCGGAAACCCAGAACATGCAGTCGGTGACCGGGCAGTAAGGTACGCAAGCGGGCGAGCCGGCGCAGCCGGTGCAGCACTCGGTAATCACCGCGATCTCTTTTGGCTTTTTCTTGCGCGGGGTGTCAATCCCGACGGATTTTGGCTCGTTCCTTTCGGCTGACACAACGCGGAGTTGTGCGCCCTGCTTTTCCACCACGGCTATGGTTGACATCGCCTCACTCATGGGAAGGATTTACCCGGTCCCCTTGGCTCGCTTCATTTCCATTATCTCCGATTGGCGGCGCAAAGTCGAAACTCCAGATCGCCTTCGTCTATCGGCGCAGCCCTGACTTTCCTCACCGCCATCTGCTACCCCGTGCCCGGCCCTGCGGGCTTGGGAACAAGCGGTGCTGCGGCCACCGCAGTGGAGGGCCTTCCTCGGCACCAGTGGATCCAACTGCTGGCCACACAGGTAAGTAGGGAATATCCCCTGCGCGGGCGGTGGCCCAGAAGCAATTCAAGAAAAGTGCCGGCCCCCGGTGGGCGCGATTCTCTTATTCTTCCAACTGCTGGCTGAGATAGTTTTGCAGGCCGAGCTGCTCGATGAGGCCGACTTGCTGCTCGAGGAAATCGACGTGCCCTTCTTCATCCTTCAGGATTTCCTTGAGGAAGTCGGCCGAGGCGTTGTCGCCCGCCTTGCGGCAGGTCTCGATGGCCTGATTGTAATCACGCACAGCGGCGCGCTCGAGCGCGAGGTCGTTTTCAAGCTGCTGCTTGACGTCTTTGCCGATGTTGAGTTTTGCCATCTCCTCCATCTTCGGCATCCCCTCAAGGAAGAGGATGCGTTCCATCAACTTTTCGGCGTGCTTCATTTCGCCGATGGCCTGCTTTTTGGTGTTGCTGCCCAGGCGCTTGTAGCCCCAGTTGTCGCACATTTCGGCGTGAAGCATGTACTGGTTGAGCGCGCCCAGTTCTTCCTTCAGCATTTCGGATAAGGCCGCAAGAACTTCCGGTTTGCCCTTCATCGTGATCATTCTCCTTTTGGCGGAACGAGCGGGGCCTATTCTACCGCAGACAGGCCGTTCGAAAGCAAAACTTGTGCGCGAGAAGAGGGGACGGGTCTCGCACGCCAGCAGCGTAGTACAGCCGGAGCAACCCGCCGGCACACTCCCCCGTCTGGGGCTCTTACATGGTTCTTGTCATTGATCCTGACGTGCCCGGGGCCGGGATCGAACCGGCACGGGGATTTCTCCCCAAGGGATTTTAAGTCCCTTGCGTCTGCCCATTCCGCCACCCGGGCTTACCGGAATCGTGAATCGTTCATCGCCAATCGTCAAGCGGCAAAACGCTGACGGTGCTGGAAGCGGGAATCTCACCTCTGGCTGCGGCCTCGAAGTTCCGTGAGAAGCAGACAAAGCGCGCCTGAAGAGTCTGTGTGACAACCTCGACTTGAGCCCTCTTCAGCGGCTAAAGCCGCTGAAGGTTTATTGAAATTGCTCCACTTACGGCACGACTAAAGTCGTGCCCTAACGTGAAACGTGGGTTTTCACACAGGCTCTGAAGGCGGCCGCTACGCAGGCTGTTCAAAGAACTTTGCGATGACGGAATAATCGGCGTCGGAGTGGCCCAGGGCTCGGGTGGCGTTGAAAACCTCGCGGGTCGCCGCCGCAATCGGCATGGGCACATGCAGTTGGTTGCCGAGTTCGAGAGCCAGTCCAAGGTCTTTGTGCAT
>DATBWB010000055.1 GCA_036514995.1 Candidatus Acidiferrales bacterium | reverse complement strand
GACAGACTCGCTCACTTCATCCTGGAAAGGCAAGCGAAGGTGTGCTTGCCAATTGGAGAAGCTCTGCACCCCAGCCAGCCTCCGCGTTGAGAAACACCCCCTTCTCCCCGAGCGCCAGCAGCGTGTGCGGTCCTTGGCGGAGGATCGCTCCTCGATCACCGCAAAGGCGCAATTTCGAGCAAATCCCCCACTCGAGTTCCAGTGCGAAAGACGGTGTGGGGAGGGAGCTCGAGCACGCTGGCAGCTTTAAGGCAGACCTTGGAAATGCCGAACGGGCGCACGTGCTCCTCAATGTGAACCACGCACCTGGCCCGGTCGAGAAAGACCAAGTCAATGGGGAA
This sequence comes from Candidatus Acidiferrales bacterium, assembly GCA_036514995.1. Taxonomy (NCBI): domain Bacteria; kingdom Pseudomonadati; phylum Acidobacteriota; class Terriglobia; order Candidatus Acidiferrales; species Candidatus Acidiferrales bacterium. The sequence continues at coordinate 16,508 of DATBWB010000055.1, read as the reverse complement.
GAGCATACCAACCGTGTGCACGCCGCGTGACGGCACAATCCACAAGCCGTTACCCGGACGTAACCAGCGCTTCGTTTTCCCCAGCAAACCCACGAGACGCCTCAAGTAGGTGTTGGCTACTGCTGCTTCGGTAGCCACAAACGTTTCCCGAGTTTTGTTGTACACGTAGACCCGCCTGCCGTTGTTCGCCATGCACCTACCCTCAGCGCTCAGGCAACGGGAGCTTCCGCCTGGACATCTTTAGGATCCTCTACTCAGAAGCGTGGCGTCGCCGGCGCCAGATGACGAGCATAAGGATCACCACGGCCAAGACGCCTGCGATGATACGAACCAGTGTCGTGCCATCCATTGTCTTACTCCTTCCTTGAGCCCTGCGGCTCCTTTTCATTACGCCGTCACTCGAATTCCCCGAGTTTTTCTCACTTGTTCAGAATTGGCAGCAACTGACGTGCCAGACTAATCACCGCTGGACCCAAAATCACCACAAACAGGGCGGGAAAGATAAAGAACACCAGAACTGGCACCATCTTTACCGGCGTTTTGGCCGCCTTCTCCTCAGCGCGCTGGCGACGCTTGGTCCGCAGGTTGTCGGAGTGCACTCGCAGCGATTGCGCAACGCTGGTCCCGAAGCGGTCAGTCTGAATCAGCATCGCCACCAGTGCCTTGATATCTTCCACGCCCGTACGCACCGCCAATTCACGCAAGGCGTCAATCCGGGTCTTCCCCACGCGCATCTCCAGGTTGACCAATTGGAGCTCCTCGCTTAGCTGGGGATGAGTGATCCTCAGCTCCTGAGAGACACGCACAATGGCTTGATCAAGACCCAGGCCGGCTTCGACGCAAACCACCAGGAGATCCAAAGCATCGGGTAACCCCAGACGAATACGGTGTTGCCGCCGCCGGATGCGCCAAGTGAGCCAAAACTCGGGCAGCAGAAAGCCCAGAAGGCCGGCGAGAGCAAAGAAGGCCAGGTTCTGCCTGTAGATTTTCGTGAAAAAGACTAGAGCCAGCAGCCCCAATGGCAGAAGAATCTTGACGCCCCGCATGACGGTGGCGGTTTCTGGGTTGCGGTAACCGGCCCGAACCAGCAAGCGCTGGGTGCGGGAGAGTTGTTTGGTCGAGGCGGGGAGTAGCTTTCCGACATCCGTGAGCACCCGCTGCACACGCTCCTTTTGTCTTTCGCGAAAGTGGGCCTCCGGCGTAACTGAAGGCGGGTGCCAAAGCCGGGTAAGGCGCTCGGCAGTAGGCCAAACTCCCGAAGAGAAAGCGTAGGCGAAAGCGACCACGATGACGACCGCGGTGAGAAAGGTTATGCCCGTTGCCACCCAGATCATGCCCTTTTCTCCTATAGGCCCTCACACCTCGATGTGAACAATCTTCCAAAGCAGCGCTGAACCGATCACCTGCAAAGCGCCCCCCGTCGCCAGCATGTAAGGACCCCAAGGATCGTTGAACAGAAGCCCAATGTAGCCTGGATTCAGGCTCCCCAGGAGCCCCATCATCAAAGGAGGCAAAGCGATGAGGATGGCTGCCGTCATGCGCCCTTGGGCGGTGCGGATCCGCACTTCGCCGAGAATCTTGAAACGCTCCCGGATCACACGCGAGAGGTTGTCCAGGATTTCCGCCAAGTTGCCTCCGGTCTCTTTCTGGATGAGAAGAGCAGTTACAAAGAATCGGACATCAATGAGGGGCACGCGTTCGGCTAAGTTCAATAGGGCGTCCTTCAAAGAGAGGCCAAAGTTCTGCTCTTCGAACGTAATGCGGAATTCCCCGGCCACCGGTTCCGGCAACTCCTTGCCGATCATCTCCAGCCCGGTGGTAAAAGCGTGGCCCGCCCGCACCGCCCGGCCCAGCAAATCAATCGCCTCTGGAAAGTTTCTCTCGAAAGCCCGAAGCCGCCGCCAGCGCCTGAAGGCCACAAAAGCGATCGGGAGCAGGCTTGCCGCCGCGCCTGCCACGGCGCCCAAGCTCACCAGGTGCAAGATGGTTCGGACGACCAAGTAGGAGCCCAGCGCCAGCACACCGCTAAAGAGAAGCAACTTTCCGGGCTTGATCTTCATTCCCGCCTGAGCCACGAACTCGCGGAGCCGCGCGGCCCAACGCCAGCGCAGCAGCAGGCGATGCAGCGGCTGGACACTGCTGAGGAGCTCGTCACGAATCAATTGCAGCTCAAGCGAGGCTTGCCCGCGTTTTTGGGCTTTCTCAATGGCCTCCAGCCGGCGTCGGACGATCTCTTGCTGCCCTCCCCTTCCCGCCATCCACAGGGGGAAAAGCACCATCACGACGACGACCAGAAACGTCAGGCTCGCCAAAAAGAACGCCATTGCTGGCTCCTCAATCCCTGCTCGGACGCTCAAACATTTCCATAGGCAGCCGGATTCCCGAAGTGACAAGGCGCTCAGCAAACTTAGGACGAATGCCGGTCGGAGTGAACTCGCCCAGCACTTCGCCGTTCTCCGCGATGCCCATCTTTTGGAAGACGAAAACGTCTTGCATGGTGACTACTTCCCCCTCCATGCCGGTGATTTCCGAAAGGGTAATTAGCTTGCGCGTGCCGTCACTCAGGCGGCTTACCTGAATCACCACATCGATCGCGGAAGCGATCTGGCGGCGAATGGCGCTATCCGGAATATTCAGGTTGGCCATCGCCACCATGGTTTCCAGCCGGCTAAGGGCATCCCGAGGTGAGTTCGCGTGAACAGTCGTCAAGGAACCATCGTGGCCGGTGTTCATGGCCTGCAGCATATCGAGGGCTTCTTCACCACGCACCTCGCCGACGATGATCCGGTCGGGACGCATACGCAAACAGTTAATGACCAGTTGTCTTTGGCGAATAGCACCTTTCCCCTCGATATTGGGAGGGCGGGTCTCCAAGCGCACCACATGCGCCTGATGGAGTTGCAGTTCGGCCGCATCCTCGATGGTGATAATCCTTTCGCGATCGGAGATATAGGATGAGAGAACATTGAGCAGAGTCGTCTTACCGGCGCCGGTGCCTCCCGAGACCAAGATGTTCAAGCGCGCTCGCACACAACCGTGCAGGAGTTCCAGCATGTGCGGCGTCAAGGTGCAATTGGAGACCAAGTTCTCAGCCGTGAGAGGCTCGCGTCCAAAGCGGCGAATGGAGAGACAGGGACCATCCAGCGCGAGCGGCGGGATGATCACGTTGACGCGGGAGCCATCTGCTAAGCGTGCGTCCACCATCGGCGAAGACTCATCCACCCGGCGACCCACGGCCGAAACGATTCGGTCAATGATTGCCATCAAGTGCACGTCGTCCCGGAACTGAACTTCCGTACGCTCCAACATCCCCTTCCGCTCGATGTAGACGTCCTGATGCGTGTTGACCAGGATGTCGGAGATCGTATGGTCCTTGAGCAGCGGTTCCAACGGCCCCAGACCGAAGACTTCGTCCAGTACGTCCAGTGAAAGGCGTTCGCTTTCCTGCAAGGTCATTGGTGTGGACTCTCCAACGACCAGGCTTTCGATGATTTGGGCCACTTCGCTCTGTACTGCTCCCCGGTCGAGCTGTGTGAGTCGATCGAGGTGGAGCTTCTGGATCAACTTGCGGTGGATCGTGGCCTTCACCGCATTGAAGTCGAATCTCGTGGCAAGAGGCGTCTGCATCGGATTAGTCACCTCGTCAGCCGCAGGGTAAGCAGATGGGTGAGGGGGCTCTGTTTCACGCGTGCGGCGGGGGCAATGCCGGCCAATTTGCCGGCCAACAGCCAGAACTCAGCCATGAGCGGATTGTTGTGATTTTTGGAGAGGGGCACGCCGAGGCTGACGGCCTCGCTCACCTGTCGAAAATCGTTGGGGAGGCGCGCGAAGACGTGGCGCTTCAGTTTTTTTTCGACGCTCGCCAGCGCTGGTTCGTCTAGCCGATTCCAGCGATTGATGACGATGCGAATCCGTTCAGCATCGAGCCCGAGAGCAGCGGCGGCAGAGAGGTGGCGCTCCAGGGTCCAGAGGGCAGGCACATTCGCTTCCGCCACCAAGAGAATCACGCGTGCCAAGCGAAAGATGGAACTCCACTCCGGGGAGAAATGAGAACCGTAGTCCATGAGCACAAAATCGAAAGTACTCTGGGCCAGGTTCACCACGCGAACCAGTGCGGGCACCTGGATCTGCTGCCACACCTCCGCATGGAGCGCCCCGGCGAGAACCTCCAGGCCGGTTTTGTGACGGCTGAGGAGGCCGCCGAAGAAGTGACCATCCAGGCGGTCCAGGTTTCCGATGGCGTCCCGGATCGAGAAGCGGGGTTGGAGATCCAGCAGCAAAGAGACATGGCCCACCGGTCGGGCGAAATCGAGAAGGACCACCCGCTTTTTGGTGAGCCGTACCAGCTGAACGCCCAGGTTGACGGCCACGGTGCTCGTACCCACGCCGCCCTTTGACCCCATCACGATGATCAGCTTTTCGATCATGCCTGCGCCTGCCGCGTCACCCTCTTGGATGAAGCGTGTCAAAGCATCTTGGAGCACTGTGGCGTTGACGGGCGGGGGAAGGAACTCTTGCACGCCACTGCGCATAGCTCGCAGAAGCAACTGCGGGTCAGGTTGCTGTTGCTGGGAACAAGCGATGATCCGTACGGTGGGACGAATCCTACGGAGCTGTGCCGCGAAGACGAAGTAGGGTTCAATGTCGCCCTTCAGACCCAACAGGACAACGTCCGGGACGGATTCTCCGGAGCGAAGGCGCCACTCGCCTGGATGCGATACACTCCATTCCACCACGGAGTGCACCAAGCCAGTCTGCTGCAGGCAAGCGCGCAAATATTCGGCATAGGTTGTGTCGCCGCTAGCTACTGCCGCGGACCACATTCCTCGTCTCCCCTCGGGCTACATCATCCTGCCTTGACCGTTATCCCCGCGAATTCCATCCTCACCGCTGGGCAGGCGGCTTCTGTTGCTCCGGCATGGCCGGCGGGAGAAACGGCTTAGGAAACTGCGGTCCGACCGGCACCTGGCCAGGTGGCAGGGGCTTTACTATCCGTGGCGTCACCAGAACGAGCAGTTCCGTCTTGGTCTTGTTCAGCGAGCGGCTCCGAAAGAGCTGCCCCAGGATGGGGATGTCGCCGAGAATCGGGATTTTTTGCACTATCTGCGTGAGCCGATCGTCCACCAACCCCGCAATCGCAAAACTTTGCCCATCTCCCAGGTCCATCTCCGTTTCTACCCGCCGCGTGGACAACGCAGGTATCAAGAAGCCCGAAATGCTGAGCGCGTTAGCAAAGTCCAGAGCGCTGACCTCCGGCCGCACTTTGAGGTGGATCTTCCCGTCCTCGGCCAGAGTCGGCGTAAAGTTGAGCCGGACCCCAAATTCCTTGAACTGTATCGTGATGGCATTGCCGGTGAGACCGGCCTGGACCACCGGGAAGGGAAACTCGCCGCCTGCCAGGAAACTTGCTTCCTTCCCTATCTGAGTCAACAGGTTTGGCTCGGCCAGAATTTGCAGAAGATTCTTCTGCTGTAGTGCCCGAATGGTCGCAGCCAGGTCGATATCCGGGCGGAATATGAAGACGTTGAGCAGATCGGTCAAACCGATGCTGGTCACGTCGCCGCGGTCCACTAGTTGGGGCGGGGCAAATTGCTGTGTAGAAATCGTTACAGCTGTCCTGGTGGTCGGCCCGGGAAGACTGATAAAGTTGAACGAGAACTGGCTCAAAGCCGCCCGGTTCACCTCGGCGAACTTGACTTCCAGCACGACTTCGCCCGCTGGCGGGGGCGCCGGCACTTCCATCAGGCTGATTACCTTGGGCGTTGTGGCCGAGACCACTTGCAAGATTTTGTCGGCGATGTCTTTCGACGACATCCGTCCCGACAGCATCACCACATCCTTCGATGCCTCCAGTTTCACCGGCTCCTCAGGAAACACCTCGCGGATCTTCTGGCTCAGCCCCAAGATGTCCATATCCACCATCACGTCGAAGGTCTGGCTTTGGTCGTTTTCGTCCCAAAGCACCAAAGACACGCCGCCTGGTGACTTGCCGTTGATGAGAATCTGGTTCGGGCTGACGGTGATGGCATCGGCAATATTCGGATCAGCCACCGAAACGCGCTTGAGTCGTGCGGGCGAGGTAATCACCAGCGACCGGCCCACCATCAAGTGCAACCGTTCGGGCACCTCGGTTTCCTGGGGAGGCGCCGCTTGGCCTTCCTGGCGCAGCCGGGGCGGACTGCTCTCCGACGGTGGCCCCTGCTGCGTCTTTGCCGTCGTGACCCCACACAGCAAGAGCAAAGCCAGTAGTCCTGCGATGTGGAATCGATTGGGAGTGGCTCTCATGCGCTGTTTCTCCATCACATCCGCCTGTGGAACCGATTTAGAACGTGCTGGTTTCTCGCTTAGAACCACGAATCACTTCCACCGCGAACACAACAGGGGGCGGCTGGGTATCCACGCGTCTCGGTCTCGGCTGCGGCGGGCCTGCGAACAAGCTCGTCCGCAAAACCGCCGGTGGTTCGGTCCTCTTCATATCGATTGTGTTGCGCAAGGCAAGCTGGATTTTCCCCTCGGTACTGGCCATCGTCAGCTTGTTCGCTTCCTCGGGGGTCACCAGCAGCGTGATGACGGGCACGGTCTGTGGCTTTCCTTCTTTGTCCTGTTCTACCTTCTGGCCTGCTGCCAGGACCCGCACGTTTTCCAAAATGGTGCGGGTGACGCTGTTGCTGTCACCGCGCCCGCGCCCTGCCAGCGACCCTGTCACCAAAACGTCCACCATCGTCCCCGGCAACACAAAGCCAGCCACGCCCACTACCTCGTTGACTGCCACAGAAAGCGCTCGCATCCCTTCAGGGATGGTGGCGGGCAGGCCGGCTCCGGCTTTCTCAGGCGCCAGCTTGCCTTCCAAGATGGGTTCGTTCTCCACAACGAAGGTAATCAATGCCCGATTCACACAATCCTCAATCCGGGTGAACATCCCTGGAATGGGGTCACTGGCCGGCCAGGAAACCTGACGGAGGTGCTTTGCTTCCAGTCGTGTCCCCAGGGGTAGTCTCATGGCTGCCAATACCACTTTGCTTGTCGCTACCGGTTTCACGACCGTGGCTTGCTTCATTTGCTTGTAAACAAAGTTGCTGGCGACCAAACCGACCACGATCGCCACTGCCGCCGCGATCAGCATTCGATTCCACTTCATCGCCGTGCCCTCCTTGCCAGAATCCCGCTTAGTGGCGAGCCCCCCAATAACAAAGAATGGTCGCTACCGCCACCGCTACGCCAAATGGCAAACTCAATAATCCGGGATTGTCCAGCGTGATCCTTGGGTGGGGCCGCAGGCCAAAAATGAAGAACCCGCCAGCTAACTCCCGCAAATTGCCCAGCGCCACCCGCCAGCGCTTCTGCCGGGTGATCTGCACCAAGGCCATCATTCCTGTAATAAAGATGGTTCCTAGAAGGATGAAAAGGATTTGTTTCGGTCCCAGATAGGCTCCCAAAGCGCCCATAAGTTTCCAATCGCCGGCTCCCAGACCCCTCAGCACCACTAGCGGCAACAACAAACCCAGCGCCACACCGGCTCCTGCCAGCGCAAACTTGGTCCCCTCCCACCCCACGGCCACCGTGTTCGCCGCCACGCCGAATACAAAAGCCGGAAGGGTGAGCCAGTTGGGGATCCGTCGTGACCTCCAATCCAGCCAGCCAGCCCCCACGGCAACTACCAGCGCTCCCGCCCACACCACTTGCGTCATGGTCCCCTGCCTTCTCTAGTCCGTCACCCTCTGGCTGCCGTAGGAGGTACACGCTCCCCGGCAGCCAAAGAGTGGCGGTGTTTTCACGCGACCTACGTGGGAGCGATGGTGGTCAAGTTGGCTGCCGCGTTGGAAAACACGTTGTTGATCGCGGTCGCGAGAGGCGTCAGGAAAACCACTGCCGCCAGGGAGAGCAGAACCAACAGCAACGCATACTCTGTTAAGTCTTGCCCTTCCTCCTCGCGCCACAGGCGAGCTAGCAGCTTTTTCATTCGGATTTACCTCCAAGTCGAAGAGACAGTCGTTCAGCCCCTTCGACCAAGGAGCACCGCAGCACTCGATGTTCCAAAACAGAGGCGGGTTTGCTTCAGTGGCTTCCCCTCTTTAGATCAAGCGATAACCAGAGGGCCTACACGGCTCTATGCGAATGTGCCGAGTGGTAATAGTCTCGAAGAGTTACCGATTATGGACGGCGGCTTGTGACGTTTGTCGCATTTCGTGCCAGACGCTTGGGACGGAAAGTGGCGAGGGCAAGATTCCCGGGAGACAGCTCTGAGTCGCCGACCGAGGAGGGGTGACTCTTTTTGTGCACATATATGACGCTCAATTCGTCTCTGTACACCTGTTCCCAGTCCGGCATGGCCGCCAGGAGGGTGCCCAGTGGAGCCTCGCTCTGGATTAAGCAAGCCTCCACACCGTGCTTGCGTAACAGGGGCAACGTGTCGGGCTTCAGGTGAGTGATGCTCATGTAGTCAGAAAGCACCCCACCGTACTCGTAGATGTCCGCGCGACCATCGATGAAAACCCTGTGATTGGGGCTCAGGGACCAAATCAGATAGCCGCCCCAGCCGTATTCGTTCAACATCGGCCCACCGACCGGGTGTTGACGGAGGTATCCCACGGCTTTTTGGGGATAATTCTGCGCGACCACACTTTCCAAGGCCCGCTGGGAAGGAAAGAATGCCACCAAACCCGCTGCAACCAGCAGCATCAGAATGGCGTTCAACAAGGGATGGTCCTTCGTCGGCTGGTAAGGGGGCAGCCAGCGGGCCAGCAGCGTGGCCACGACCGGTGCGAGGAGGAAGATCAGCAAAAGAAAAAACCGACGGTGCACGGAAGCAGAGAAGACAGCAAACAGCAGCAGCACGATTTCTTCGAGGCGGTAATTGGGGCGGAAGAGCACGTGGGCCAGAAAGAAGAGCAGCAGCAGACCTACGAAGAGTTTGCCCATCAACAGGTCGGGACTCAGCGGCTGCCACTCCCGTATGCTGGCGATGTTCACGGGTTGGAAGAGCGCCATCTCCATGGGATAGGCAGCTAGGCGGAGCCCGTATGGAGTCACTGTCAATGCCACGACACTCAAAAGAAAGGTCACAGCCAAGTGGCGACGTTGCTTGACCGTCCAGAGCTCCGCTACCAACCCGCCCCAGTGGAAACTCACGAGCCCGCTCACCCCATAGAGGCCGAGCGCGAAGAGCCCGAAGGCAAACGAACCATGCGTGTTCACCCAGATGAGGAACACTATCGGAAGCATCCACAAGGACTTCTGCCGACCCTGGCGGAAACGCTCCAGGCAGATCAGCGTGATCAGGAGAAAAATGTAGCCGATCAACTGTGGACGCAGGGTAAAGAAAAATCCCGCCACCGGCAACAGTATCGCGCAGGCAACAAAGCCCGCCTTAGCGTTTCCGCTTCGCAGGTAGGAATAGTAGTAGAGCAGCAGGAAAACTAGGCTGGAAAGCCCGATCAAGAGCGCCGTCCTCGCCGTCAACCCCCCGAGGCGCGCGGCAAGCGCCATGACCACTTCGCCCAGCCATTCGTACGCCATCCAAGCATTGCCAAAAACCGTAAAAGAGTACACATCCTTCGTTGGCCACGTGCCCTGTCTCAGAATCTGCTCGCCCACCGCGATGTGCCACCACGTGTCTGGATCCGGCGGGAGCAAACGGGCGCAGGCAAATACACCGGCCACCAGCAGCGCGCCGAGGAATATGGGAAAAGAAAAAGCCTTGCGCAGAATAAACTCCATGGCCCAGCCCGGCGTTGGGTTGGAAGCAACGATGGCACGTAGAGTAGTCATGATCTACGGCGTGGGGCGCACCAATCGCACCGGAAACGGCGATCCACCGGAGCCGGTTATTGTGCCGCTGTTCCCAGTTCCTGAGCCGCCGCCCCCCGATCCTCCACCGCCCCCTCCTCCCGACCCGCCACCACTGCCGCCGGCGCCACAGCCGGCGATGTTCATGACGTAACCGGTCACGGTCGCCTGGGGCGGTCCGACTTTCTCCACAAAAACCTGGAGAAACCCAACGATTGTGGCCATGCCGCAAGTCGAAGCTCCACCGGGACACAAGTTGGTCCCGTCATAGAGCGGGGTTGTCACAATCGAATCGCTCGAGCTAAGCAACTGACCCTGGAGGGCGGGATTGGGGTTGTTGCTTCCACCAACGATCGGGAGGGGATACGTGGAAGTGTTCTGCAGATAGTCCTGCCCGCAACCGCTCGCGGCCCCAGCGCAGTTTGAGCTTTGCTGGTGAATCAAACACTGAACGCCCTGCGCTGTTGGGCCAACCATGTTCCCGGTCTGCCTGTCGAGAGTGAGCTGTTGGCCACAGTAGAGCTGATTGGTGTTGCAGCAGGATATGTTCCGTTCATAGAGAGCAGCGCCGGGTCCGGACGAACCGGTGACCTGCGCGCAAGGAGGGCAAATAGCCGGTTCGTCGCCGGGAGGAATCTGGATAGGATAAAACTGGCTGGGAGCTGGAGCTTCGCCCGGGAGGCCTGGCTTGAGCAGGAGCTGCTCGCCGATCACGCCGCCGCTCGCGACGCCACCCGGATTAGCAACCGCGCCCGTTGTCGGATCAACGAAGTATGCATTCCCGGGACAATTCGGGTTTTCAGGCACCGTGTGGTTCGGGTCACAATTGGGCAGAATCCAGGGTTTAATGCAGCCCGTCCCGATGGGCATGTTGCCGCCCGAGGGAGTGTAAGCCTCCGCCGTGGCAGTGGCCGAAACATCCGCATTGCCGATTCCCAATGCCTTTCCGAAAAACGTGGGCATGGGATTGCCCGTAGCCTGGGTCCGCTGCACCGCCACGGTTATCAGTGGGTTTGTCGGCCGGGAGAAATCGAAGGTCACGTCGCCGGGCGCGATCGAAGCAGGCAGCCCGCCCACAAGATTCTGGCCTCCGATGGCAATAGCTTGGTTTGTAGCCAGGCTTTGAGCAGTGGACTGTGGAACTGAGCCCGAAAGAAAGCCCGACTGGACGAACGACCTGGCGCCGGCAAGTGCGCCCGCATCAGCAGCCCGTTGGGCCTCATTGCGGGCCACGTAAAGCGCCGCCAAATCAATCGCCAGCGCCGCCATACCAAACAAAACCACCAGCCACGCCGCCACCGTGAATAAGCTTATGCCACGCTGCCGGTTGTGAAGCACTCCGCGTGAATGTTTCCAAGTCATGGTCACCCCCACTCAATCAAATCCTAGTTCCTCATCACTGATTCGGTCGAAATCATGAACGAACTCGGGTAACTGCTGGAAGGCACGAGGAGCCTAATCACTTGGGCGAAGGTCCAGCTATAGGGATAGGAGACGGTCACGCGACTGGACAAAACCAGGGTGCCACCCACATTCACCAGGAATTGGCGCTCAATCCTGATCTGGCCGCCGTTGGTTAAGCAATAGGTCCAGGAAAATGCGCCCGTCGCGCACGGACTTGTGCCGCTGAGCGTCGCCTGGATCCCGGCGTTGTTCAGGTAATTCACCACCGCGTCGCGCACCGCCTGTACCGTGAGCGGGTTGGGTTGGGTGAGGTCGGCTGTACTTTGGCTCACGGCGATCCGCGCGCCGTCCCGAGCCGCGTTGGCAAGCTTGTCGCGCACGACGAAAGCAGCGCCAAAATCGGCGAGTCCCACTGCCAACACCACCAGGAGAGGCAGCATCAAGGCGAATTCAACGAGTTGTGCCGCCTCGCCTGTCCCCAAAGAATCGAGCCACGCTGGCCGGGCGACCCTGCCAAGCATCCCACGAATGGAGTTTCCCGGCGCCCGCACCTTATCCCTCATTCCTCATTCCTCCCGCATCTGCACGTGGGCCGATAGCGAAACCGTGGTGAAGTGAATGGAAGTAAAGGGAACGACAAATTGGAAAGGATAGTTCAACCTGACCACCACACCCGTTTCTGTAAGTGCGCTTGCCGGGTTAAGGATCACGCCTCGGGTGATGGAAAAGCCAGAAACCACCGCTGGATCCAGGGAAGAGGCCGCCAGGGCTGCATTCACCACGTTTTGCACTTCGGCGTCAGTGGGATAGGCGTTACCGCAAGTGGCGCAACTTGGAGCAACCGCAAAGCGGGCCCCTTCCCGTGCGGCGCGGGTTATGGTTTCATGTACGTTGTAGGCTCGCCCCATCCACACCATTCCGATCAGCAGCATCAACAAAAGGGAAATAACCAGGGCAGCCTCGACGAGCTGAGCACCCCCTTCTTCCCACACCCTTGTCCGCCAGAGGTGACGCACGACATACCGACGCGTCCTCAATTGCGGACACATTGCCCCTTCCTCCCTTTCCTCGTCCCATGCATAGCACGCGCCGTTCCACTACCGACCATTGCCGCCACTTCGCAAGCGACGAAAGGAGTCGAGTATCTCAAACGGGGTTCGCACACTGGCGATGCTTTCGCCGAGCTGGTGGATCCGTTCTTCTTTCAGATGCCCCAGAAGGAAGGCAGCCCTTGCCAGGTAGTCAATCCGTTCTGGGAGCAAGTCCATAATCCGCGCACAGGTACTATCCACCGCCACCGGGTCATCTCCCACCACCAAAAGTCCGCAGCTCTTCGGTGTTCCTTGAATGGGCCCGTTTCCCTCCATTCCGACGATCCCATCCACAATGGCAAAGTCCGGCCGCACTGTGCTGTTGAGGTCCAACAGCGCTTGGGGAATGCCAGCCCAATGAAGTATGTTTTTCGGCCATCCGTAGCAACTTCCTGGGACAATCCCAAACATGTTTTTTAACGACAGGGTGACGCCAGCCCAGTGATGCGTCTTTAGTTTGGGCATGGAGACGACAAAATCCGCTTGCAGGACCGCCCCAGGAAGGTAAAGCTCCTTGAGCGCTGAGGCGCGAGTCCTCAAAGGAACCCGGTGGACGTCATCCACGTTCAAATCGATGAATGTCGGGGGCAGCGACCCAATGTAGTCGCGCAATCGCATCGACTCCACAATCGCTTCTGTGTCCCGTTCCAGTGCGGGCCCGTCAGCCACGATCACACTTCTCGCCCCGAGGCGTAGAAAGCTTTCCCGGGCCGCTCCAACCACGGCGGGATGCGTGTTCATCACGCCCCGGGGATCCAACCCCACAAAGTTCGGCTTCAGCAGGACCGTCTTTCCCCGCACAGGGAGGTCGAATTCACGCATGGTTTCGAACAGAAGCGCAGACAAGTCGGCTTGGTAGCTTGCAGCGCGTCGGATGGCCACCCGTGACGGCGTACGTGCAAAAGAGGGGATAAGCGAGCTGGCTGACGCGCTCATCACTCAGCCGCTCCCTGCCGGGCAGGCCGTAGCCACTGACGTGTTGGGCTGAGCGCGGCGACTGCCCAAGCCATCACCGGGACGCTGTGGAAGAACTGGTTCGCCGCATAGAATCTCTGTAGGGCTGGTTCCAGCGGCGGGGTGGGCCGTCCATAAGTCTCCAGGCATAGGTGCGCCAGCGTGACTGAACCCGGTCCCTGAAGGCCTTCGTACGCTTGTTCCAACCACTCCAGGCTTTTTTGATTGGCGAGGCGGTCACGGTAATCTTGGAGCGCCAGCAGTGCCCATACGGTCGGGCCCACCTGGGGTTCTCCCGCGACTCCATAGACGAGTGGGTTGCCACAATTCCATCCTCCCGTGGGACACATCCTGTCGTACAGCATTGCTTCGCCGAGTCGCTGGCGGAGTGTCGCGCGCCGAGGATGTAGCTCTCCAGGAAGATTTCGGAGCAGAATCAGCGCATAACTGGTGGGCTCAACCCAGCTACACGTGCCCGGAGTCCAACTCCAACCTCGAAAGGAATAGTTCTGGGTGACCGCGACTGATTTCCTAAGAAACCAATGCCGGAAGCGCCACCAAAGGCCCCCTTCTCCGGGCCAAGTATTGCAGAGCCACGCTACTCCCCGCGCCACTGCCTGCGGTGCCACGCCGTTTGTATGCAATCCTAAACATGCTAGGGCCGTGACCCAACTCCCCTCTTGCTGACCTTGAGACGACGGCCAAGATCCGTCTTGCAGTTGCACCTGAAGTAGCCAACCGCCTGCACTCCGAGCTGATTTGCTCAACTTGCCCGAATTCGACAAACTTGCCAGCGCTAAGAGTGCCCAGCAGGTCGGCTCGACGCTGCTTCGGAGGCCGGCCCGATGGCCCAAACCGCCGTCAGCGTTCTGCGCCTCCAGTAGGAAGGGGAGGCAAACCTCCTGCAAGAAAGGTGTTCTGCAAGAACTCTCAGAGTGAGCAGTTGCGACCTGAGGGCCACTGATCATGTCCGAATCAATCGTTGCTGCGCTTACATCACCCGGGTGTAGGATGGGGGCTCCTCGAGTAGGGGAGTAGCGCCATCTGCCTCTCTCGGATGAATCTGCAATTGGTTGATCAGTCGGTGCAAGTAACCCCGCGCGACCCCCAACGTCCGGGCCGCTGCCGCTTTGCGCCAGCCGCACTCTTGCAAGGTGCGCACAATGAGACGCCGCTTGAAATCACGCACCTCCTCTTCGTACGAGTGCACCGGGCGAAGTGGCTCGAAGCCGTTGCGCAGCCCCAGAGGCAGGTGCCAGATCTCGATCGTCGATCCATCAGCCATCACCACGGCGCGTTGCACCACGTTTTCCAGCTCGCGCACGTTGCCCGGCCAGTCGTATTCCTCCCAGGCGTGCAAGGCGAGACGCGAGAAGCGCTTGGTTTTCTTGCCAAACTGTTGTGCAAATCGCTCCAGGAAATGATGGGCCAAGAACGGGATTTCCTCCCGGCGCTCGCGCAGCGGAGGCAGGTGAAGCTGCACGACGTTCAAACGGTAGTAGAGGTCCTCGCGGAATTTTCCCTCCTCCACCATTTTGGCTAGGTTCTGATGCGTTGCACAGACGAGACGGATATTGACTGTTACAGACGAGTTGCTGCCCAGGCGCTCGAAAGAACGCTCCTGCAGTACTCGCAAAAGCTTGGCCTGCAGCCCCAGCGCCAAGTCGCCCACCTCGTCAAGAAACAAGGTCCCCTGGTCAGCCACTTCGAAGCGTCCGCGACGCATCACAAGGGCGCCCGTAAAAGCACCCCTTTCATGACCGAAGAGCTCGTCTTCCACCAGCGTCTCCGGCAGATTGGAACAGGAAAAGGCGATAAAGGGCCCCGCTGCTCGCGAGCTCAAGCGATGGATAGCGCGCGCCAGCAACTCCTTGCCCGTCCCGGTCTCGCCGGTGATGAGCACGCTCACATCACACGGTGCAATCTTGCGCGCCAAGGTAAACACCTGTTGCATAGATTCGGAGCACCCCAACAGTTCATATAACTTCCCGGCGAGTTGCTCCTGAGAGTGCAAACGGCGCAGCTCTTTCTCCGCTCGGCGGAATTTATAACCGCGCCGGATGATCAGGCGAAGTTCCACCAGGTCCAAGAGACTGCTCAGAGTGTCATACGCGCCAGACTCTATCACCTTGCGGGTGAGCGCCTGGTCATCCTCGCCTAACATCACGATGACGGGAGGAGGGAGCTCCACCCGGTTTATTTCGTCCATGATGCGAATCCCATTGTCCCAACCCGCCTCATCCCTGGCTGCTCGTAGGTCCAAAAGGACGACGTCCCACCACGCCTCTTGTTCCCGCATATTGCCGAGGTTGAATCCCTCGCTTTGCCGCACCTCATAATCTGGTCCCAGGTCGCGGACGATGACCTGCGCGAAAGCCGCATCCGGACTGCAGAGCCAGACGTGAATTCTTTCGGGATTCATCTTTTCTGCTCCGTTGACTTCACTGTCTCGGTCTTCCCCGTCAGAACCGCGATTCTGTCTCGCTATCCACTTTTACCTCTTCCAGAACAAACCCTTCACTGACAGCGGCGAAGCCACTCCGGCCCTTGCCTCCAGCGGCCGGTTCTATGCGCAGCACTCGGCCTTCTGCTTCTATCCGCAAACTCCGCACTGCTCCGGGGAGCGGGGGAAGGGAAATCTCAAATCGAATGGCTGACCCGACTGGTGGGAGTGTATTTGCAAAAAGAAACACCCCTCCGGCGCTGATATCACGAGTAGTACCTTCCCCTTGCTGCGAGAGTCCTCGTTGGTCGAGCCACGAAAAAAATGCCGGAACGCCCAGCCGGTAGCGAGTAAGCTTTCTCAATTCCACGTCGTCACCCGAGGCGAGGGTCACAGGCTGCCTCGAACTTCAATTTGGAATCTGGGACTGCATTCGATACCAAACCTTGCGCCTTCGTGCAAAACGGCGCAAGAAGTGGAAAGTCTCCGTCGAGACAGAGACGCGCGTCCCCTATGGATACTGCTTTGCAGTCCTCATCCCATTGAGGAGCTTAGTGCCCTTCTAGCACGGGTAATCCAGATCAACCCCGATGGGCCGAATCTCTCTAAAGCGGGCAGAGAAGAAATTCCTATCGCTGGGGAAACTTACGTCTCTGGTCTTTAGGGTTTGCTTCCGTCCGGGTGGTGCGTGGTCCCTCCGTGCCCGACCCGGTGGCAGGGATTCCCACCAGGATCTCCACACTGACCCGCTTGCCTGCTCGCAGTGCTGGCCGAAATTTCCACCGGCCAAAGGCGGCCAACGCTGCTTGATCCGCTTCCGCCTGAACACC
>DATBWB010000054.1 GCA_036514995.1 Candidatus Acidiferrales bacterium | reverse complement strand
AGGGTCCCGTGAACGAGCATGTGTACCTGCTTGTGGTTGCCTGGTACATCTTGTTTTGGGGTACCGTGGCCGTGGCCATCCGCAGCTACGGGCCCGGGCGTCTGAAGCGTTCGGTGCGCTGCCCGGATAAGAGTACGCGCGCCAAAATGGTGGTGCTTTACAGCGAGCGCGAATTCGGCTCCGTGCAAGCCGCCGACGTCACTGCCTGCTCGCTCTTCGGCACGGCGCCGGTCACCTGCGAGAAGGCGTGCCTGGCACGACTGTAACGACCGAAAAGCGAAACTCGAAAGACGAAATCCAAAAATCGAGTGCGTGCCACCCTTTTGTCCCGCAGGGCGGGACGAAACGTATTTTGACTGCCTCGACGCTTCTTCGTTCGGCCCCGTTTCTGCCTGCACTGCCAGCGGGCAGCCGTCTAACGTCTGACCGCCAAGCCACACGCGCCATAAATACGACCTGCCTGGTCTGAGGGACACCGAATCAGAAGTCGAATTGTGAAAGGTTTCCTGGGAAGCTTGGTGCTGGAGGAGGGGAGAGCTTGTCCCGAGTTAATCGAGGGAAACCCTCACGGCGACTGCGGAAGGCGAGAGCCGCCAGCGGCCTTCGGCCAGCGTAGCTTTCTTGGTGTGGTTCCACGACTTGAGCTGGTGTTCCCGTCTCGCGGCAGAGGAACGGTCGTTGTGCCTTTCGTACCAGACCAGAGCCAAAGGTTTCGCGTCGCTGGTGAAGGAGCCACCCCTTCCTGAGCGATGATCGCGTAGTCGTTGGGGGAGATTGCTTGTGATTCCACAGTAATATCTGCCATCCACGCAGAGGAGGAGATAACAACTCCAGCCCAGGGGCAGTTCCGAGATGGCGGTCCCTCGGCTCACTTCGTTCGCTCGGGACAAAATTCGCCACGCGAATTTTGGTGCGGAAGGTGGGGGTCGAACCCACAAGGCCTTGCGGCCACAGGATCCTAAGTCCTGCGCGTCTGCCAATTCCGCCACTTCCGCGTAGTTGATTATACGTGGGTTAGACCTACCCAGGCTATTGCCTGCTAAATGCAATGGCCTAGCCGCCCGTACTGGTTTTGGGGTACTTGGGGTGATGCCTTGCCATATTAACCGTAGGCTTTGAGGTGACGGCGGATACGGTCATCCGTCTTCCTTACCAGCGCCTCGACATGTTGCCGATACTTCCGAACCCACAGTTTATGAATCGGAACCGTATATTGCACACGCTGCCCTTGTCAAGCAGTGCCAGCGATCTATGCACAGACTATGCATCTAAATTGGGCTGGCAAAGCGGGTTGCTCCCGCGACCAGACCGTCCATAAATCAGTTGATTCTCGACCCCGTAGGTCGAGGCAGACGAATCTTTTCCACTTGACAGAGATACCACAAAGTGGTATATCCTACGCTGTGGTATTCATTGAGTCCGCCGCCTTCACGCGGCGTCTGTACCAATTGGCCGGGGTTTCAGCGGATCGTGTGTTAAGCGAAATCCAAGGTGATCTGCTGGAAAACCGAGCAAGCGGCAAAGTTGTCAGGGGGCTCGGAGGAATACGGAAGGGCAGAACTTCCAACCCTGTCCGTGGGAAAGGCAAGCGAGGAGGTTTTCGGTACCTGTATCTACATCTCGAACATCGCGGACACATTCACTTGCTTTTGCTTTTCGACAAGGATGAGCAGGAGGATCTGACGACGGCTGAGCGTGCCATCCTACGCGAGATGGTCACAGAGATTAAAGGCCGGTAGAGGAGGAACAACATGGCAAAGCGTAAGAAGGTGAAAGTGTTCGAGGACTTGAGGCTCGCCCTTGCTGATTCCTTGCGGTATGAGCAGGGTCAGTCGGTGAATCTGCGGGTTACAGAGCTTCCCCCTCCGCCGAAGCCATTTAGTCCTGCCAAGATTCGCGAGATCAGACTCGCGCTGAACGCCAGCCAGGCTCGGTTCGCCCGGTTTCTAAACGTCAGCCCCAGGACCGTGGAAAGCTGGGAGCAAGGTACTCGCCATCCCCAGCACGCTGCCCTAAAGCTACTCAACATTGCAAAAAAGCATCCCCAGCTTCTCTTAGAAACGTAGGCGTTGTCGTACTAAATAAGGTGGATGCTCGCTGCCGACTCAGCGAGCGTGGCTCAGTGGCTACCAGACTAGCCCTTGTTCTCTGGCGTGATTCTCACACAGATAGAGGTTATGTTTCCTGCCTTGTCGCCACTCTGATTTCCAGTCTACCTCCTTCTCGCACGGCCACTCGGCCTCGCGCGAAACAAGTTCTAACTCACGCTCGCCATGAATACGAAATTGCAACCTTTTGCCTTGAGAGCAAGTAGTCACTGCAGCTATGAAGCAGCCATGAATCACCGACCCGCAAAGGCTCTCATCGGACTCGACCGGACTCGATGCGATTCCTCTCCCCCCAACGGCAGGCCATTCTTTTGCTTGCGGCTTGTCCGTGTTTGCAAGTCCTGCGCGTCTGCCCGTTCCGCCACTTCCGCCTGCCGACAGGGTAACGAAGGTGGCCATCCTTTGGCAACCTCGGTTCCTACGCTCCTCGGCCGCCGCGATTCCCTGGCGCCACCAAACGCCGGAAATTGGTCCATGCACCGGCCTGCCCTCGCTACGCCTTCACTTGCGGAAGGGGAAATGGGGCGCTATCCTACTTTGCGCGAAGGTTGCTGAGGCTGAACGACCTTCGTAACCCTGGGCGCCCGGGCGGAGAGCTGATGAAAACAAAAAGGTCATCCAGAGATCGAACCTCACGTCGGCGCGGGGTGTCGGGTGCGCCAGGAACCGTCGAGCGATGTGAAACGTGTAGCGCGCCGGTAGCGCGCTGCCGTGCTTGCGGCCGCTTGCAGCATGTTTACTATTTTTCGCACGATGGCCGCTGCTGGGATTGCCTTCCCGGCCATGAAGGCAAAGGCGGTTGGGCGCCTGGGCCCGGTCACCACCGGGAATAGCGCGTGCCTCCACTCGACCGGTTGGACCGCCGGGCTACCTGCGGAGGAGTCAGGCTGGGTGGATTTCCGTTGACTCGCGTCCGGCGCTCCTTTAAACTCTGGTTTCGCTGGAGCCTGGCCGCAGGACTGACCTCGAGTTCCGCCACATCTCGAGACCTCACGAGAAGGGTAAGCGAATCTCAGGGGAAAAGACTCGTTCTCATCTGACTTCTGGTGCCGTTCCAACTTTCCGAGGTCAGGTTTTTCAGGTTCGCGGCACACAGGGGGTAATGGGCCGCGCCGGTCAGTTGTTCTCCTCAGGCAGTTGGAACGGCACTGGCGCATATTCAAGCGCAGCCGAAAGACCCGGGCTGTCATCCAATTCATTCGGGCATGGTCGGGCAGGCCTCATCCTAAATGGACGCGACGAGCTGTAAACGACAACTGGAGATTGAAATTCCGGCGGATGTGGTGAGCCGCGAGGCAGCTACCGTGGCGCAAAAGTTTGCCCGCATGGCGCGCGTTCCGGGATTTCGCCCAGGCAAGGCTCCGGTGAGCGTCATCCGGCAGCGTTACGCAGAGGATATCAAAAGTGAAGTCCTTCAAGCGCTCATCCCCGAGTACATTGACCAGGAGATGCAAAAGCAAAAGCTCGCGCCGGTGACCCGCCCGAGCGTAGAAAAGCTTGAATTCGAGGAGGGTAAGCCGTTGCGTTTCCGGGCCATCTTTGAGGTTTTGCCCGAATTCGAGTTGAAGGAATACAAGGGGCTCGAAGTGAAGATCGAGCCGCTCCGCTTGACGGACGAGGACGTGAACCGGGCGATCGCCGACCTGCGCGAGCGCCACGCCACCTATACCGTGGTGGAAGGCCGGCCGCTCGCCGATGGCGATTTTGCCGTCCTCTCGCTCGTCGGCATCGAGACCAAGCCGGCGGTGAGTAAGGCAGCGCCCTTCCGCACCGAGGACGTCATGTGCCATATTGGTGCGGACGAGACGCTGGAGGAATTCAATCGGCAACTGCGCGGGGCGTCGGTGGGCGACGAACGGCGCTTTGAAGTCATCTATCCGGACGATTACCCGGACGAGCGGCTTCACGGCAAGACGATTGCCTACCATCTCCGGGTGAAAGGGATCAAGCAAAAGCAGTTGCCGGAACCCAACGACGACTTCGCCAAGGATGTCGGCGAATTTGCTTCCCTGGAGGAACTCGAGAAGAAGATCCGATCGGACATGGAATCGGCCCGGGATCGCCGCGAAAAGGAGATGGGCAAGGACAAGCTGCTGGAAGCGCTGGTCGCGGCCCATGACTTCCCTGTTCCCGAAGCGCTGGTGGAACGTCAGATGGACGTGCGGCTCGAGCGAACGGCGCGATCCCTGATCGCGCAGGGAGTGGACCCTCGCGCGGTAAACGTGGACTGGGTGAGCCTGAGGCGCCGCCAGCAGGAGGGCGCCTTGACGGAAGTGAAAGCAGGCTTGATTCTGGATCGGGTGGCCGACCAGGAGAATTTGGAGGTATCGGAGGAGGAACTCAACCGGGAGCTGGACGATCTGGCCCGACGTAGCGGAGAGAGCACAAGCGTCCTGCGGGCTCGCTTGACAAAACAAGGGGCGCTCGATAGGATTAGTTCTCGACTCCGCAACGAGAAGGCTCTCGACCGCATTTACGAGAGCGCTCGAATCCGTTCCACATAGCGGGCGGGTGCCTGACCCTTTGAGACCAGCGGCCGAGTTGCTCCTTCCCCGATAGAACCATGAAGCCCGAGCAAGACGATTCCGGCGTTCGTGCGATGCTCATCCCCATGGTGGTCGAGCAGACCAACCGCGGCGAGCGCGCTTACGATATCTATTCCCGGCTGCTGCGTGACAACATCATCTTCATCGGCACGCCCGTTGACGACCACGTCGCCAATCTGGTCACCGCCCAAATGCTTTTCCTCGAAGCGGAAGACCCGGAAAAGGACATCTCGCTCTACATCAACTCACCCGGAGGCTCGATTACGGCCGGCATGGCGATCTACGACACCATGCAATTTGTTCGTCCCGATGTGATTTCGATCTGCATCGGCCAGGCGGCATCCATCGCGGCGCTTTTGCTCGCTGCCGGCGCCGCCAAGAAACGGTTTGCCCTCCCCAATTCTCGCGTTCTCATCCACCAGCCCTGGATGTCAGGCCTCTCCGGACAGGCCACGGACATTGACATCCATGCCAAGGAAATCCTGCGCATGCGTAACGTGCTGAACGACCTTTTCGCTCGCCATACCCAGCAGCCGCTGGAGCGCATTGAAAAAGACGTTGAGCGCGACTTCATTATGTCCGCCGAGCAGGCAAAGGATTATGGCATTGTGGACGAAATCATCTTCAAGCACCGATAGGACGGGACGGAAGCGTGCGTAAAAGCAACATCGAAGAGCCCCTCCGCTGCTCCTTCTGCCACAAACCGCAGGAGCAAGTGGAGAAGCTCATCTCCTCTCCGACCGATTACGCCCGCGTCTATATTTGCAACGAATGCGTCGGAGTTTGCCACCAAATCCTCAGCGAGGAGACACGCGAGCAAACGGCCCAGGCGAGCCGCCGTCTCCCCAAGCCGCCTGAGACCAAGGAATTCCTCGACCAGTACGTCATCGGCCAGGACAAGACGAAAAAGAAGCTCGCGGTTGCGGTCTATAACCACTACAAGCGCATTTTCCTTAACCGGCAGCCGGATGAAGTCGAACTGATGAAATCAAACATTCTCCTCATCGGGCCGACCGGCACCGGAAAGACACTCCTGGCGCAAACGCTGGCGCGCATGCTCGAGGTGCCCTTCGCCATCGTGGACGCCACCACCTTGACCGAGGCCGGCTACGTCGGCGAAGACGTCGAGAACATCATCCTCAAGCTGCTGCAGAATGCCGACGGCGATGTCGCCCGCGCCCAGCAAGGGATCATTTACATAGACGAGATCGACAAAATCTCGCGCAAGGATGAAAATCCTTCGATTACCCGCGACGTCTCCGGGGAGGGCGTGCAGCAAGCGCTCTTGAAAATCCTGGAAGGCACCGTGGCCAATGTTCCCCCCCAGGGCGGCCGCAAACATCCCCACCAGGAATTCACCCCGGTGGACACCACCAACATCCTTTTTCTTTGTGGCGGCGCCTTTGTCGGCCTGGAAAAGATCATTGAGCGCCGCGTGGGCAAGCGCTCCGTGGGCTTTCGGGCGGATACGCCCCCGGCCACGCCCGGCCGGCGGAATCTGGAACTTCTCGAGCAACTTCAGCCCACCGATCTGATAAAATATGGGTTGATCCCGGAGTTTGTCGGACGCCTGCCTGTCGTCGGCATCCTCGGCGACCTCGACCGCACGGCACTGGTTCGAATTCTCACGGAACCCAAGAACGCGCTCGTCCGGCAATATCAGCGGCTGTTCGAGTTTGAGAATGTTCGATTGCGTTTCACCGATGACGCGCTTGAAACCATTGCTCATCACGCCCTCGAGCGTCGGGTGGGCGCGCGGGGACTCCGTATGATTTTGGAAGACCTCATGCTCGACCTGATGTATCACCTTCCGGCCCAACGCAAGGTGCGCGAATTCGTGATCACCCGCGACATGGTGGAGCGCCGCGAAATCATTTTTGGCTTGTTGGAAAAGGCCGGATAGCCCAGGGGAGAGATGTTCAACCGCGAAAAATTTGAAATCAAACGCATGCCCATGATGCCCATTCGCGACGTGGTCATCTTTCCGCATATGATGACCCCCTTCGTCGTGGGCCGCGAGAGTTCAGTGCGAGCGCTGGAAGAGGCGCTGGCCGGCGAAAAGAAAATCTTTCTCGCCACCCAACATGACGCCTCGGTGGATGATCCCAAGCCCAATGAGATCTTTCAAGTGGGCACGGTGGCCAACATCGTCCAGAGCCTGAAACACCCCGACGGGAATATCAAAGTCTTGGTGGAAGGCATCGAGCGCGGCAAAGTCCTCCAACTCACCAACGAGGAGGGCTTCTTCCGCGCCACCGTCCGCGTCGTCTCCTACAAGCTGGAAATGACCCCCCCAATCGAAACCGCTGTCAATCGCGCCACCACCCTTTTCGAGCAGTACGTCAAGTTGAGCCAGACTCTCAACTACGACACCATGATCGCCGCCGTCCGGGTGGATGATCCTTCGAAGCTGGCTGACACCATTGCCGCCAATCTCCAGTTGGGCGTCGAAGAAAAGCAAGAACTCTTGGAGATTTTCGAGCCCCTCGAACGCCTGAACCGCGTGGGCGATATCCTCGAATTGGAAATTGAAAAGCTGAACGTGGATCGCAGCATCCAGAATCGCGTCAAGCGGCAGATGGAGCGCGCTCAAAAAGAGTACTACCTCAACGAAAAACTCAAAGCCATCCAAAAGGAGCTGGGTCGGGGCGAAAAGAGCGAACTGGACGAGCTGAAAAAGAAGATTGACACCGCCGGGATGCCCAAAGACACCCACGAAAAGGCCATTCAGGAGTTGAAGCGGCTGGAAATGATGCCGCCGATGTCAGCCGAGTCCACCGTCTCTCGCAACTACATTGACTGGCTCATCGCTGTGCCCTGGAAAAAGAGATCGAAGGAAATCAAGGATCTCCAGACGGCGGAAAAAATACTCGAAGCCGACCATTATGGTCTCGAAAAGATCAAAGAGCGCATTTTGGAATTTCTCGCCGTGCGCCAGCTCGTGAAAAACCCGAAGGGCTCGATCCTCTGCTTTGTCGGTCCTCCCGGGGTCGGCAAGAGTTCCCTCGGCATGTCCATCGCCCGCGCCACCGGACGCAAATTCATCCGGCTCTCGCTGGGCGGCGTGCGCGATGAGGCGGAAATCCGCGGCCACCGTCGCACCTACATCGGCGCCCTGCCCGGCCAGATTCTCCAGATGATGCGCAAGGCCGCCACCATCAATCCCGTCTTCATGCTGGACGAAGTGGACAAGATGTCCATGGATTTTCGCGGCGACCCCTCAGCCGCTCTCATGGAGGTTTTGGACCCCGAGCTGAACAAAAGCTTCATCGACCATTATCTCGACGTGGAGTATGACCTGTCGAAGGTCATGTTCATTTGTACGGCAAACGTGCTCCACACCATTCCGCAACCGTTGCAGGATCGGATGGAGATCCTCCGCCTCTCCGGCTACACCGAACAGGAAAAAGTGGAGATTGCCAAGCGCTTCCTGGTTGCCAAGCAGCGCAAGGCCACCGGCCTTTCGGAGAAGAACCTCGCGTTCAGCGATAGCGCGCTCAGTTTCTTGATCCAGTCCTATACCCGCGAAGCCGGCGTGCGCAATCTGGAACGCGAGATCAGCAACGTTTGCCGCAAGACCACCCGCAAGGTCATTAAGGAAGGGAAAGAGATCTCTGTCAACGTCACGCCGGAGGTGCTGCCGGACTTCCTCGGCGTCATCAAGTACCGCGACACACAAAGCGAAAAGAAGAACGAAGTTGGCCTGGCCAACGGCTTGGCCTGGACTGAGGTGGGCGGACAGTTGCTTGCCATCGAGGCCACCTTGATGGAGGGCAAGGGCAAGTTGACGCTCACCGGCAAGCTCGGCGATGTCATGCAGGAGTCCGCCCAGGCGGCAATGAGCTACGTCCGCACGCGCGCGTCGCATTTCGGCCTGCCCAAAGATTTCTATCGCCACCTGGATATCCACGTTCACCTGCCTGAAGGCGCCATTCCCAAGGACGGCCCGTCGGCCGGCATCTCCATGGCGACCACCATCGTGAGCGCCCTGACCCGTATCCCTGTCCGCTGCGACGTTGCCATGACCGGTGAAATTACCTTGCGCGGCAAGGTGCTCCCCATTGGCGGTGTGAAAGAAAAGCTCCTCGCCGCTCACCGCACGGGCATCCGCACGGTGGTTTTGCCCAAGGACAACGAAAAGGATATGGCCGACATCCCGAAGGAAATCCAGGAGGTGTTGGCCGTGAAGTTTGTGGATACGATGGATGAGGTGCTCGAGATTGCTTTGGAGCGACCCCTGCGCCCGGGCGAAACAATCGCGCCCGAGGTTTCCAGCATCGCGACGAAATTTGAACCCGCGGCTGAGGGCGATCAGCAGATTGCAAACTAGTTCGCGACCACCTTCTTTCGGGCAGGTCGCTCTCTATGCCACTAACACTGACGTCGAGGGAAGGATGAAGTCCAGGGCCATCAGATTGGGAACGACACTAGCCGGCCCCTGTTTTGTTTCACCCATCGCGCTGCTCTAGCTCGAAGTTCGGCCACTCGGGCAAGCTGCCCCGACCAGTCGCGGCATGCCAGATCGGGCTGCTGCTGTGATCTGAGTTGGTGGTTGCCCGCGGGCCATAAGGAGGTCTTGGAACGGCCCTTCGTCGGGAGGCTCAACTCCACTCCGATGGAGTCCCTGCCGCGGTTAACCCCTGTGACCCGGTGGCCCCTTGCTACAAACCAAGATGCTTTCAACCATTGATTTCTTGAGAGGCAAGTCCGAAAGACTCATGTCCTGTTTACCCGCCGCCATCCTCTCCAGGCACTATCGGGAGCGGAAATAGCGGCAACTACGGGGCGCCCCGACCTGTCGGCGCACCCCAGAACGGGTGAAGAACCATCCATGAACCTAGCTGAACTGAAAGACAAGAACATCAAGGAACTTTCCAAAATCGCCGTGGACTTGAACATCCCCGGCGCGAGCGGCCTGCGCAAGCAGGAGCTGATCTTCCAGATCCTTCGCGCTCAGACGGAGAAGAACGGCTTGATCTTTTCCGAGGGCGTCCTCGAGTGTCTGCCGGACGGCTTCGGCTTCTTGCGCGCGCCTGAGTACAACTATCTCCCGGGGCCGGATGACATCTACGTCTCGCCGTCGCAGATCCGCAAGTTCGATATGCGGACGGGCGATACGGTTTCCGGTCAGGTGCGCCCGCCCAAGGATGGCGAACGCTACTTTGCGCTCATCAAGGTGGAAGCGGTCAACTTTGAAGACCCCGAAGTCGCTCGGAACAAAATCTTTTTTGACAACCTGACCGCCCTCTACCCGCAGGAGCGTATCCGGCTGGAAACGGCTACGGAAAACATCTCGGCGCGCGTGATGGATCTGCTCACGCCCGTGGGCAAAGGCCAGCGCGGCCTGATCGTTGCGCCGCCCCGCACCGGCAAGACCATGCTCCTCCAGACGATCGCCAACTCGATCGCCTTGAACCACCAGGAGGTGAGCCTGATCGTCCTTTTGATCGACGAACGCCCGGAGGAAGTTACCGACATGCAGCGCACCGTGCACGGCGGCGAGGTGATCAGTTCCACCTTTGATGAGCCGCCTCAGCGGCACATTCAGGTTGCCGAGATGGTCCTCGAAAAAGCCAAGCGGCTGGTGGAACACAAGCGCGACGTTGTCATCTTGCTCGACTCCGTTACCCGCCTAGCCCGCGCTTACAACGCCATCACCCCGCCTTCCGGAAAAGTCCTTTCGGGCGGTATTGACGCCAACGCGCTCCAGCGGCCGCGGCGCTTCTTCGCTGCCGCGAGAAACATCGAGGAAGGCGGCTCGCTCACCATCATTGCCACCGCGCTCATTGAAACCGGTAGCCGCATGGACGACGTGATCTTTGAAGAGTTCAAGGGCACCGGCAACATGGAAATCAATCTCGACCGGAGGCTGGTGGACAAGCGCGTCTTCCCGGCCATTGACATCAATCGCTCCGGCACGCGCAAGGAAGAGCTCCTCATGCCGCGCGACGAGTTGAACCGCATCTGGGTTCTTCGCAAGGTGCTCAATCCGCTCTCGCCGGTGGAAGCGATGGAACTTATCATCGATAAGCTTTCCAAGACGAAGTCCAACAGCGAATTCCTGAACCGCATGAGCGATCCAGGGTAGCCTCTTCGAGATTCGCGCCTTTGCTCGCTGGGCTCCACGCTCTCGGCAACACACCTCGGTCCCGCTTGGGCGGGACAGCCCCTCAGGGGGAATCTATTTCCCTTTCGACAACGAACGCCGGAACACGAGTCCGCCTGTCGTTCTCACTGGCTTATAATCCTCTCTCAGGATCAGATTCGCCCTGACCGCTGGCCGGAACGAGTTCAACATGCGACTCACCAACCCCTGGCGCTACGGCCTCCTCTTCATGCTCATTCTCTGCTACACGGTGCTCATTGTGGGCGGGCTGCTCTGGTTCCGGGTGAAGCCGCCCATCCCCATCTCCGTGGTGGATCCTAAGGGCAACGTCTTTCTCACAGGCCAACAGATTCTGGACGGACAATCCGTCTTCCAGAAATACGGTCTGATGGACCATGGCAGTGTTTTCGGCGAGGGAGCCTACCTCGCTCCGGATTTCACCGCCGACTACCTCCACCGGGAATGCGAAATCGTGCGCGACGCCAAAGCGATGCGCACTTTTCTCAAGAGCTACGCGCAGCTCACTGACCAACAAAGAGCGGTCGTGAACCAGGCGGTCCGGGCGGAGCTCAAGACCAATCGCTATGACGCTGCCACCGGCAAGCTTGTTCTTCCCGAGGACGAGGTCGCTGCCTTCCAAGCTCTGGTCCGGCATTACAGTGACCTGTTTCGCAACGGCGACGACCGTCTCACCCTCCGACGTGACACCATCACCCAAGAGAGCGAGGTTTACAACCTGACCGCTTTCTTTGCCTGGACAGCATGGGCAGCGGTCACGCCGCGGCCCGGCGCAAGCTACTCCTACACCAACAACTGGCCCTACGAGCCGGCGGTGGGGAACGAACCGACGCACGGCGCAGTCCTGTGGAGCGCCCTCAGTTTGATTGGTCTCATCGGTGGTCTTGCGGCGATGCTTTTCTTCATGGGTCGCTATCGGAGTCTCGGCTGGCAGCCCTCGCCGCCCGAAGTTCCCATCAACGTTCCTGACCCGGGGACGTTTCCCATCAGCGCCGCCAATCGCGCCATCGGCAAATTCTTTTTGGTGGTTGCCTGGCTGCTCGTAGCCCAGGTAGCGATGGGCACACTTTCCGTCCACTACTTTGTTGAAGGCTCAAAGTTTTACGGCATCTCCACCGTGAATTTCTTGCCCTTTAACGTCTCCCGCAGCTTCCATGTCCAACTTTCCATTTTGTGGATTGCCATCGCGTGGTTGCTGAGCGGGCTGTTTGTGGTCAACCAGCTTGCTGAGCGCGAACCTCCTCGTCAGTGGCTCTATGTCAATGTCCTCTTTGCGCTCATTGTTGGCGTGACGGTGGGAAGCCTTTCCGGCATCTGGCTTGGAGTGCGCGACAGTCTCGGCAAGTGGTGGTTCTGGCTCGGCCATCAAGGCTGGGAGTACTTCGAGCTGGGGCGGCTCTGGCAAATTGCGTTCGTCGCCGCAATGGTTTTCTGGGCGTGGCTTTTTATCCGCCCCCTTTGGCCGCGACTCAAAGCCGAACGCAAGCCCTCGAAAGGCGCAGCCGGTCTCTCCTATCTGCTCCTCTATTGCGCGATTGCTATCCCGCTGTTCTATGTTTTCGCCCTTTTCTACACTCCCGGCACCCACTGGAATGTGGCCGATTACTGGCGCTTCTGGGTCATTCACCTGTGGGTCGAAGGCTTCTTCGAGCTTTTTGCCACGGCCATCATCGCCTTCATCTTCACTCAGATTGGGCTGGTCACTGAGGACAGCGCCGTCCGGCTGGTTTACCTGGATGCGTTTCTCTATCTCGGCACCGGCATCATCGGCACCGGCCATCACTGGTACTGGATTGGCGCGCCGGAATTTTGGATGGCGCTCGGCGCCGTCTTCAGCGCCATGCAAGTGATTCCGCTCACGATCCTCACCCTCGTAGCAACTAATTTTCAGCGCATCGGCCAGCGGCAGAAGATGCCGCTCGTGCATAAGTGGCCCATCTATTTCCTCGCTGCGGCCGGGTTTTGGAATTTCTTAGGCGCGGGTGTTTTCGGATTTCTAGTGAATCTGCCGATCGTCAGCTACTTTCAGCACGGCACCTACTGGACTCCCCTCCACGCCCACGCCGCGCTCATGGGCGCCTACGGCATGATGGCCATCGGCCTGATGCTTTTTCCTCTGCGCTATTTGATTCACCCGGACTATTTCGACGGGCGCCTCCTATGGGTCGCTTTCTGGGGCATGAACGTGGGGCTTCTCCTCATGTGTGTGCCCAGCCTCTTCACCACCGGACTCTTGCAGGTCATCGCCAGTATGAGGGAAGGCTACTGGTACGCGCGCAGCATCGAGTTTATCCAGTCGCGCCCGATGCAGCTCAGCATTTGGGCGCGCCTGCCCGGTGACACCTTGTTTGCCATCGGCGCCCTCGCCCTTGCCCTTTTCGTGACCAAAGGCATCTTCCACCTTCGACGCGCAAATCGTGGCACCACCCCCGGCCCGGAGGCGCCCTCTCTTGGGCGTCAACGCTGAGTCCTTTGCCGGTCGAAAGCGAAATGCGGCGGAGACGTTCGGCCAAAAACCCATCAAGGGAGAGTAAATGCCGGGAAGGAAGTGGGCACGAAGAATTCCGCCCAGCGTGGCGTGCTTGCTCCCGGCAACCAATACCCTGGGTTTCGGTCAAAACAAGGGAAGAATTCCTACCCCCGGGATAGCGTCGCCTCCTTGTGTTTCATCAGAAACACGATGAGCTCCGCCGTCTCCTCGGCTGAGAGCGCCGTGGTGTCAATATGGACCGCGTCCCGGGCGCGCTTGAGCGGAGATAGCTTTCGCCCGGCGTCTCGCTTGTCCCGTTCTCGGATTTCCTTTTCAATCTGGCCCAGGTCGGAAGCCTCACCCTTTTCCTGATGCTCGGCAAAGCGCCGCCTTGCCCGCACCTCCGGGGAGGCGTCGAGAAATATCTTCAGGTCAGCGTCAGGGAAGACCACTGTCCCGATATCGCGTCCTTCCATGACCAGATCGTTCGCTTCCGCCGCGCGGCGCTGCTCCGCCACCATGGGCGCCCGCACCCCGGCGTATCGGGACAACTCGGAAGTAGCCTGGCTCACTTCTCGACTTCGCAAACGGGCGGAGACGTTCTCGCCATTCACAAAAACATTCAGCCCATCGGCCGCCGGCCTCAGGTCCACCCGCAGCGAAGCCGCCAGTCGCGAAACACCCTCTTCATCCGCCGGAGAGATCTTGCGGTCAAGCGACGCCCTTGCTACCGCGCGATACATCGCCCCGCTATCCACATACGCGTAGCCCAACTTCTCCGCAACCCGTTTTGCCACCGTACTCTTCCCCGACCCAACCGGACCGTCTATGGCAATCACGCGCCGGCGATCCTTCATCTCCGCCTTTCCCCCAAAAACTACGGCCGGACAAAGCTGACACCGAGAGCCCGAATCGCACCCGGCCGGGATTCGGCGTGTAGTGCCGGTCCCGGCTCCGGCGCGCGAGGGAGGCACCGTAGAGAATGCAGCAAGTCCTTCTCCGCGATTGCGTCGGCTGAGCGCGACGGTGTTTGCCGCCACCCTCGCTCGCGCCATTCCTCCACCCGGTTCTTCGAAATCGCCAGTTTCGCCACGCTCTAAACCCGCTTGAAAGCTTTTTCAATCTCTCGAAGACTGTAGCGCAATACGATGGGCCGCCCATGCGGACAGCTCATCGGACAATCGGTCTTCGCCAGCTCGCCCAGCAGCCATTCCATCTTCCGCTGATCGAGCGGCATGTTGATCTTGATGGCCGCGTGGCACGACACCGAGGCGGCAATTTTCCTGCGGAGGGTTTCTACATTCGTTGTCTGTGCGTCTTTTTCGACTCCGTCCAGAAGTTCGACAAGCAGCTTGTCCAGGTCGCTCGTGCTGATCCCGGTTGGCGCCGATTGAATGGCTACCGTGCGCTGGCCAAACGGCTCGACGTCGAAGCCGCTCGAGCGCAGCTCGGCGGCAATTTGGTCGAACGTAGCCTGCTGGCACGGGCTGAGCTGGACGATTATGGGCATCAAAAGGCGCTGGCCGGTCACCTGTCCGGCTTGCCGCTCGCGCAACTGCCTCTCAAACAGGACCCGCTCGTGGGCTACGTGCTGGTCCACAATCCACAGACCGGAGGCGTTGACCGCAACGATGAAGCTGTTGCTTACCTGACCCAATGGCTTCAGATTGGCGATTTCCGCTTCGGTAGTTGTCGGCGCCGTGCTCGCCGGCTGCCCGGCCGCATTTGCAAAGGTTCCTGTCACGCCTTGTCGGGACTCGTCCGACAAAGCCAACGGAATCGCTTCGCCCGTTTCAAACGAAAACCGTTGCGGTTCCGGCGCCGGCTGATAGGGTTCCAGTTCGAAACCCGCCCCATCCGACATCGGAACATCGGTTGGAATCGCCTGTTGAAGACTCGGGCCTGTGCCAGCAGCAGCCACTCCGGCGGCTCGTTGGGCCGGCCGGCCGACGCTGGGAAAGCTGGCGATGGGCTTCAGCGCGGTCAGCGCCGCCCGAATGGCCTCGCGGGCGCTGTCGTGAACCCACGCGGAATGACGAAAGCGCACTTCCACCTTCGAGGGATGAACGTTGACGTCCACCTCGGCAAAGGGAAGTTCCAGAAAAAGCAGTACGGTTGGAAAGGCATCCGAAGGCAGGATATTGCGATAAGCCTCGTGAATGGCGTGCAGGATCAGCCGATCCCGCACAAGCCGGCGATTCACAAAGACGTAGATTGCGTTCCGATTTGGCCGCTGCACCTCCGGCTTCGAGACAAATCCGCGGATAGCCATCTCCGCCGGCTCGCGCTCGGTGTCGCCTGGCTCGCCCACCGCGGCCGCCGAGCCCGTTTCCCAGGGCGCTGGCGGCGCTGCCACCTTTGTCTCCTTGAGTTCCAAAAGCTCATCGAGTGCTTGCTTTCCAAAGAGCTGAAAAATTCGGTCCTGGTAGCTTGCCACCGGCCCAACGTTCATGATTTCCTGCGTCGGTGTCTTGAGGACAAAGCTCTTCTCGGGATGAGCGAGAGAGTAGTGGGTGACAAGGGAGGCGATGTGGCCCAGCTCGGTGGTCTCCGATTTGAGAAACTTGCGTCGGGCGGGAACGTTATAAAAGAGATCGCGGACGGTAACGCACGTTCCCGGCGGCAACCCCGCCGCTCTGACACTCATCAGCTTTCCGCCGGCAATTTCGATGCGCGTCCCCGCTTCTTCTTCCTGCGACCTCGTTTCAAGCACAATCCGCGAAACGGCGGCGACCGACGGCAACGCCTCGCCGCGGAAGCCCAACGTGGCAATCGAAACCAAATCTTCAGCCGTGCGGAGTTTGCTGGTGGAGTGGCGCTCAAAGGCAAGCAGCGCATCGTCGTGGCTCATCCCTGAGCCATCGTCGGCTACCCGCAGAAGTCGCTTCCCGCCCGATTCCACTTCCACCGATACTTGCGTGGCGCCCGCGTCGAGCGAGTTCTCAACCAGCTCTTTGACAACCGACGCGGGGCGTTCGACCACCTCACCGGCAGCGATTTTGTTCGCCACCGTCTCGGGCAAGATGCGGATGGATGGCATATCTATGCTGCATTGTAGCGCAGGTGGCGCATTTTTTGCCTCACCTGAGCCATTTTCAAGCCGGTCGTGGCTTCAGTTCATTAGGGCTTCTCGGGCGGCTTCAGGGCGATGCCGAGTTCATCGAGTTGGGTGGGACCAACGGTGGCGGGCGCCTCAGCCATCAAATCGGTCGCGCTGGTTGTCTTGGGGAACGCGATCACATCGCGGAGGGAATCACCCTCAGCCATAATCATCGCGATGCGGTCAATTCCCAGCGCGATGCCGCCGTGCGGCGGCGTGCCGTAAGCGAGCGCGTCCAAAAAGAAGCCGAAGCGCTGCCGCGCCTCTTCTTCGCTCATCCCCAGCGCGCGAAAGACTTGCGCCTGCACGTCTTGCCGGTGAATTCGGATCGAGCCGCTACCCAGTTCGATGCCGTTTAGCACAAGGTCGTACGCTTTCGACCGCACTCTGGCCGGGTCGCCAAGGATTTTGTCTATATCCTCGTCAGCCGGGGCGGTAAAAGGGTGATGCGACGAGACCCACCGCTTCTCCTCCTCGCTGTATTCGAAGAGAGGAAAATCGACGATCCAGACAAACGCATACTGCTTTCGTTCGAAGCGGCTCAGTTTCCGTTCTAGATGCAAACGCAAGGCTCCGGCAACGGCCGCCGCTAGGTCCTTTCCCGGTGCTTTCGTACCCGCGGCCACCGCCAGGATCAATTCCCCAGCCTTTGCCCCGCAGGTTCGCGCCAGCGTCTCCAGCGTCTCCCGCCCAAGCACCTTTTCGAGCGAAGACTGCAAACCCTGGTCGGTGACTTTGACCGAATAGAGACTTTTCGCTCCGGCGGATTTCGCGAGTGCGCCCAGTTCGTCGAGCTGTTTCCGAGAGAATCCGCTGGCGCCGGGAACAACTACCGCATAGACGGGCGGCTCGACCTGCAACCCTGCCCTCACCGCGGGCGCCGAAAACACCTCGGAAACGTCCACCAGCTCCATGCCAAATCGCATGTCTGGCTTGTCCGTGCCAAAGCGCCGGATGGCATCGGCGTATGGCATCCGCGGAAAAGGCGTTTGAATCTTGATCCCGGCCACCTCAAACGCCCGTGCCATCGTTTGTTCGATGACCGAAAAGACATCATCGCGTTGGACGAATGACATCTCCAAATCAAGCTGGGTGAACTCGGGCTGGCGGTCAGCCCGAAGGTCCTCGTCCCGGAAGCAGCGCACGATCTGGAAATATCGCTCCATGCCGCCGATCATCAGAAGCTGTTTGAAAATTTGTGGCGATTGCGGCAGGGCGTAGAAGTGCCCGTGATGGATTCGGCTGGGCACAAGATAGTCACGCGCTCCCTCGGGCGTCGAGCGCGTCAGAAAAGGCGTTTCAATCTCATAGAATCCCTGGCTGTCCAGATATTGTCGAATGGTGAAGATGAGTTTGTGGCGCAACGCGATATTTTGGTGCAACCGCGGCCGGCGCAAATCCAGATAGCGGAATTTCAGCCGTGTTTCCTCGCTGGCCGTCGTTTCATCTTCTACGACAAAGGGCGGCGTGCGCGATTCGTTGAGAATCCACACCCGCTCGGCGATCACCTCCACCTCGCCCGTGGCCAGCCCTGGATTCGGCTTCGTTCGCTTCGCCACCTTGCCCTCAACCGCTGCCACAAACTCGCTGCGCAGTTCGCCGGAACGTCGGTGGGCTTCGGCATTGATCTCAGGATTGAAGACCACCTGGGCCACTCCCGTCCGGTCGCGCAGGTCAATGAAAATAAGCTGGCCCAGGTCTCGCCGACCGTGCACCCAGCCCATCAGTACCACGCCTTGGCCAACGTGGCTTGGCCGCAGTTCGCCGCAGTAGTGAGTGCGCTTCAATTCGCCGAGAGAATCAAGCAA
>DATBWB010000053.1 GCA_036514995.1 Candidatus Acidiferrales bacterium | reverse complement strand
GGAAATGCTCGGTTTGTGCCCATTCTGCGGAAATTTGCGGAGCACGAGGACGTAGTCCTATCCGAAGCTGCCCGCTGGGCCCTGAAACGGTTCGTTGGAGCCTGAACGTACCTACAGGTGCCCCTGTAGCGGCGGCGGGGCAAAGAAGCCGTCCCTAGTGGTGTCCCCTTGGCCGATCGCATCGCCGATCGGCTTCCAAAATGGAGCAGGGATGCG
Source organism: Candidatus Acidiferrales bacterium (assembly GCA_036514995.1). Classification (NCBI taxonomy): domain Bacteria; kingdom Pseudomonadati; phylum Acidobacteriota; class Terriglobia; order Candidatus Acidiferrales; species Candidatus Acidiferrales bacterium. Next base: position 4,571 of record DATBWB010000053.1, on the reverse strand, counting down.
CCCGCTACGGGAAAAGCGCTCCGATTTTCGAGTGACGAGTTTCGACACCAGGAGTAACGAGCTTCGAAAATCGAAACATGGAACCGCCGGCCGCCTCCTCGAGCCATGCTATCCTGGCAAGGGAGGGGGCTGGGAGGCCGAATTGCCGGTCGCCCCGCCTCTTTTGGACACCGTCCTGACAACGGGGGTTGTGGAGCCCGCAGTCGGAGCGTGTTTCCAGAGAGTGAGGAGAAGCTATGAGACGATTTCTACCGGCTATCTTGGCGTTGCTTGCGCTTGCCGTTTGGATGGCGCGACCGGTGCGAGCGCAAATCGAGCGACAGCCGCCGAACGTCACCATCCAAAACTACAATCAGCTTCAAAGTTATCACCTGCGCGTGGACCAGGGCGGCAAGCCGATGTATGTGCCCCGCGCATGGGGCCGGTTGGTGGCCGTCCAACCGATCCAGGATAAACTGGCGCTGTTTCTGGAGGCAGAGACGGGCGAGATTTTCGTCGTGGCGCTGGTCGTCTCCGGCAACTTCACCCAATCCAATGACTTGGCCGTGGACTTGACCCACGGCGGCGGCGTGACGGTGATCCCGCGACAGCCCTAAGGGGTTCGCTTTTCGATTTTCGCTTCTCGGTCTTCGAAAATCGCCATTGCAATCCGGCCTCGAAGCGGCATAGGATTTTGGGATTCAAGCAAACTCAACGGGAGGGGCATGATGGGCAGAAAGCTCCGGCCACGTCTCTGGAAGAAGGTGGTCGTAGTCGGGCTCACCGGCGCCAGCGTCGCTTTGCTGGGGGCGCAACGGGATGCCAAGAAAGTCGAGCCGGTGGAGTGGCCCGAAATCAAACGGTATGAGGCGATGAAGATTCCCGCCGACAATCCCATGACGGTAGCCAAAGTCGAACTCGGCAAAGAGCTCTACTATGACCCGCGGCTCAGCGGCGACGGCTCCCGCTCCTGTTACTCCTGTCACCTCGCCGAACATGGACTGACCGACGGCAAGCCCACCGCCATCGGCGCCTACGGGGCAGCCCTGCCGCGCTCCAGCCCCGCGCTCTGGAACATCGGATACCACGCCGAGTTTTACTGGGATGGACGGAGCAAGTCGCTCGAGGCCCAAGCGAAGGCCGCCTGGTCGGGCGGCAATATGGGAGCCTCCGGGAAGGATGGCCGCCCGAGCATGGAAGACATTTGCGCCAAGCTGAACCGGATCCCCGACTACCGCAAACAATTCCAGGAGGTGTTTGGTCAGGAGGCTACGCCGGACAGCGTCGTCAAGGCCATCGCCGCCTTCGAGCGCACCATCGTCAGCAACGAGTCCGCGTGGATTCGCTTCCGCGAAGGAGATGAATCGGCTTTCAGCAAGGCAGCCCGGCGTGGCTCAAAAATCTTCAGCGAGAAAGCCAAATGCACCAACTGCCACGATGGGCTGCTGCTGACCGACCAGCAGTATCACAACATCGGCATCGGGATGAAGGACCAAAACCCGGATCTCGGCCGGTACAATGTGACCAAGACCGAGCGGGATAAAGGGGCCTTCAAAACTCCCACGCTTCTGGACATCAGCAAGTCGGCCCCCTACTTCCACAATGGCAGCGTGGCCACGCTCGAAGAAGCGGTGAATTTGATGCTCGGCGGGGGAATCGCCAATCCCTATCTGGACCGGGTGAACCTGAAACCTGTCAAGCTGACCAAGAAAGAGAAAGCCGACTTGCTGGCTTTCCTGCGCGAACTCAATGTCGAATACAAGATCACGGCCCCGACTCTTCCCCCATAGCCGGCGAACTGTGCTTTGCGCACCGGATCCCGCCACCCGTATCTATTGGGGGTTAGCCGAATTGATCCACAGCTCGCGACCCAATTGTTTGTTCAGAAGACTCTGGAAGCCTGCAACAAATTTGCCGACATTTCTGGAGGTGAAACGATGTCAAACGCCACGCCGTCTCATGTTGGTTCGGTGGTTGCCCTGTGGCGCCATCCCGTCAAGTCCATGATGGGAGAGGAGCTAAACGCCGCCGATATCACGGAACGCGGGCTGTTGGGCGATCGTGCCTACGCCCTAGTGGATCCTTCCAACGGGAAAGTCGCCAGCGCCAAAAACCCTCGGAAGTGGCCGAAGCTCTTCGATTCCCGGGCCGCCTTCGTCGAGCCCCTTCGCACTGGTGGAAAGATTCCGCCCGTTCGTATCACCCTGCCGGACGGCACCATGGTCACCAGCGAGCAGAGCGACATCAACGAAATCTTGTCAAACGCGCTGGGCCGCGAGGTAACCCTTACGAAGTCGGCGCCCAAGACACTCAGCCTCGAGGAGTACTGGCCGGATATGGATGGGCTGGCCCATAGGGAAACGATCACCGACGAGTCCATGCCAGCGGGCACGTTTTTCGACTGTGCCGTCATCCACGTGCTGACGACCGCGACGATCGACCGGCTCCGGGAACTCTATCCGCAAGGGCGGTTCGAGGTCAGGCGGTTTCGTCCAAACATCGTGGTCGAGCTTGCCGCAGGCGAGAGGGACTTCGTTGAGAACGCCTGGGTCGGGCACACGCTCGCGATCGGGGACGAGGCTGTCCTGAGCGTCACGGGCCCGTGTCCTCGCTGCGTGATGACAACACTGCCTCAAGCGGATTTACCCAGAGATCCAGGCATCCTGCGCGCGGCGGCACAGCACAACCAGGCTAATGTCGGTGTCTATGCTTCTGTGCTCCGGGGTGGCACCATCCGGCGCGGCGACCCGGTACGGCTGGAGTAGGCTAAACCGGAAGACCGGGCAGAAGCACAGCACCAAGTAGTCAGCAAGCCCTGAGAGGTAGAAAGCCAGGGCTCCGAGGCGCTGTTCGTTGATTGGGCACGCGCGTGCTGTCACTCCCGGTGGCGCTGTTGTGGGTGTGAGACATGCTTCGGGCACCTCGCGCATAAGTTCGAAAAATAGTTGACGCAGGAGCACGGTAGCAGGTAAGGTCTCGGGTATTCGAAACGCAGATCGGAAATTCCGGCTTATAGAGTTTATGCGGTCGCGCCACCTGTTTCGCTTACAATAGAACTCAGTGGGGTTCCAATTTTCCTTCCTTTTCGGAGGAGCTATGACGCTAGTAACTGCTCTGGGGATGGTGTTGGCATTTCAGGCTCTGCCACCGATGGACTTCAACACGAACCTCCAGATGCTGCTGCGCTGGATTCACCTTCTGGCGGGCATCATCTGGATCGGGCTTCTCTACTTCTTCAACCTGGTGAACGTGCCCGTGATGAAAGCATTGGACGGGACGACGAAGGGGAAAGTAATCCCCGTCCTGTTGCCGAAAGCCTTGTGGTGGTTCCGGTGGGGCGCAGTGGTGACGGTGCTCGCCGGGATCATCTATTACCTGATCATTTTGAGCCTGGAGCCGGCAAAGGCACCAGGGAGCCTGATGTGGACCACGTTTGGGAAGTGGCTCCTGTTGGTGGTGGTGACCTGGGCGATCATCTATTTCCTGATTGGGCCGGTGAACAACGGCTGGCTGCTCGCCCTGCTGGTTGTGATCCTGGTGGGCGCGATGGGCGGGGCGATCGTGCACTGGAACGCTTATGAGGACGCATCGAACCGCGCTCTATCGATCGGCGTGGGCGGCGGGATCGGCACCATCATGCTCCTGAACGTCTGGGGGATCATCTGGCCGGCGCAGAAGCGGATCATTGCGTGGACCAAGGCGAACGCTGAACAGGGGACGCCGGTGCCGCCGGAGTCGGCGAAGCTGGCGCGGCGGGCATTCCTGGCTTCACGCACCAATTTTTGGCTCTCCATCCCGATGTTGTTCTTCATGGCTGCCGCCAGCCACTATCCCATGTTTGGCGGATGAGGTTCCACTTTACGAACAGGTCAAGCCCGAGAGAGCAGAATTCACTGTCCGGGCCGAAGAATCGTTGTTCGCCAGGGGGAATGAAGAAGATACCGCACACCTCGCCAGGTGATGCGTCGCCGGAAGGTTGAAACCACAACGTTATAGAGATAGATCCAGGGCACAAGCGGCGCCAGCAGCGTTGGCACCCACCAGTATGCGAGCAACTCATCCTTGTGCGCCGGCAGAAGCTCGGTCATCGCCACCAGCCGCAGCGCCCCTTTCGCAATCGCCAGGCCTTCAATCAAGAGCAGGAGCACAAAAAGATTGAGCACGCCAAAGCCGGTCAGAAGATTGCTCAGGATGAGGATCACGCCAAGGGCGACGGCCCCACAGTAAGAAAGTTGGGAGAGGGCGGCGAGCAGCCAGAGCCTGGGCGCATAGACGCGGGTGATGATGATCTGTCGCGTGGTCCATTCGAGCAATTGCCGCCAATCCGGATTCTGCCTGCTCGGTACGATACATTCTGGAAGGTAGCCGATGCGGCCGTTTGCATTTTTCAAGGCGCGGGTGAGGGCATAGTCATCGCTGACGGCATGCTTCCAGTATTCGATAGCTTGAATGGCGAAAAAAGTCTCTTTGCGAATCGCGGTCCCGCCACCCCAGCAGAAATTGTGGCTGTGGCCGCCAAGCAACGTGGCAATGGGCGCATTCCAGGCCGAGGCGAGCGCCGCCGGCAGGCTCGCTGCGATAGAATCGGGGCG